>JAQVDU010000018.1 GCA_028698175.1 bacterium
CAAAAGGTTCAATGTTTTTATCTATTAGCATTTTCGATGCAGTAAGTGCATATTTCAATCTTTTATCATTTTGAGATAAACCTGTGATACCTATCTGCTTAAGAAAGTCTTCTGGAGAACTGAATATTTTTTCTTTGTCAAATATTGTAGGATCATCAATGAATTTCTTTGATAAATCTTCAAAATCCCTTGAACCCCTAAAATCTTGATTCGCGCTAAAATATCTTACTCTACATACTTCATCTGGGTTTAGATTGTATGTCTCATAGAGCTCATAAAATGCTTTCGAATCAGTTCTAATAAAAATATCATTAAGAATATCAGCTACTTTTTTACACTGAGTTTCATTTATTTTAGGTTCCAGAATCTGTAAATGATTCTTTTCCCAGAATTTATGAAAATCGGAGAAATAATCAAACTCGGAATCAAGTGCTTTTACCTGCCCGATATCTTTATAAGTTGTATAAAAATACTCGTTGATTTGTTTCATAATGATTCTTAGTTCATCAATTGATATTTCTTTCTTGCTTTTCAAATCTGAACTCTCGATGAGTTTTTTAAAGAATTTGTCAAATGAAGTTTCCATCATTTCTCCCATTAGGCCAAAAATGGTTTTATACTTCGATAAAATTCAAAGTTGAAGCTTTATCTCTAACCGCTTTTTCAAGTCTTTTGATCGATAAATCAATATATTCTTTTTCAAGTTCACACCCTACAAATTTTCTCTTGTGCTTAATTGCCGCCACTCCGGTTGTAGAGCTTCCTGAAAACGGATCAAATATCAAATCGTTTTCATTGGTGCTCGCTAAGATAATTCTTTCAAGAAGTTGAATCGGTTTTTGAGTTGGATGTTTGCCCAAATTTTTCTCGTCACCGTTTGCGGAAGTCATTGTCCATACTGTCTTCATCTGTTTACCATAATTGATTTCTCTCATCTTATCATAATTGAAGAGATGTCTTGATTTTTCATTCTTTGCCGCCCATATTATTGTTTCTGTTGAGTGTGTAAAATACCTGCAGGATAAATTAGGTGGCGGATTCGGCTTTTCCCATGTAATATCATTTAAAAGTTTCATTCCAAGCTGCTGCATCGCAAATCCAACAGAGTGTATTACATGATGTGTGCCTGAAACCCAAATAGTGCCATTATGCTTTAGAAGCTTCTGACATCTTGAAAGCCACGCTTTATTGAATTCATGGTTTAATTCAGGACCCTGAGACTTATCCCAATCTCCTTTATCAACCTTCACCATTTTTCCTGCATGACAACTTATTCCGCCATTAGAAAGAAAATATGGAGGATCGGCAAATATCATATCAAATTTTCCTTCAGGATATTTTCTTATCAACGCATCCATGAATTCTATGCAATTAGATTGATACAGCCAAACACCTTTTTCATCATTTCTAAAAGCGCAAGTGTTGGGTGAATACTCCGAACTTTCCATTATTGTGAGATCAACATTTTCTTCTTTATGTTTTTTGGGGTGAGCTACTTTTGCAATTTGCTTTTTCGTATGTGCTTTGACTTTTTCGGTATTCTTCTTCATTTATGTAATCTTACTCTTTCCGGCCTCTGTGTCAAGTTTTTTAATAAATCGTAACTGATTAATTTTCTAAAAATCGTGATAAAAATGATACTCCGTCCCCTATATAACTTATAAATTCAACTATAAAGTTTGGTTTATTATTTTATTTTGCAAGTATCTTTCAGAGATTAAGAATAAAATTGCACATTAACCACTACAATTTTAGTCTTTAACAGTGAAGCTATTCAGGATATAATCAACCAACTCATTGAATCCCACATCGTAATAGTTTTTATGCATAGCAATTAGAATAGCATAATTATAACCATTTTTTGTGGTAGTTTTTATTGAATTAAAATATTGACCCTTACCCTCGTCCAAAAACCTTTCAACATAATAAATGTAGGGTCTTCCATTTTCATACGAAATATAACTTTTTACAAATTTTGTTGATGTTTTATTCTTCCATTCTTCCTTCATAAATTCCATATCAGAATTAATGTCTTCTTTATTCCATAACTTATAATCAAGATCCTCTCTTTTACCTTTTTTGCTTCCAATTTCACCAAAAACATCATATTTTATAATCTTGATAAAACTATCATACAACCTATCATTTTTTAAATAAAGGAGTATTTGGTTATCATCCGCTTTTTCTTCTTCCCAGTCAGATGGCAATAAAACAGAGTAATTAGAATCATCGCTAATATACACCTCTGGTTTATCATCCATTATCTTGTCTTTTATAAGAGATTCCTTTATTAAACTGTCAACAAATTGTAGATCGTTATTTTCATGAGCATTGCATTCTTTTTCTTCAGAGAATGTAAAAAAGAACTGCTGGGCTGTTAATATGACAACTTTATCGTCTAAATTAATCATTCTATCAACAAGTTGAGAATGCATATTCAGTGGTAAATCAATAACATTAGCATAAGAGCTGAATTCTTTATATTTTTTTTGAATTTCTGTTAAATCATTTCGTTTATGAATAATATTAGCATATGAGGTTGTGGCCTGATTCTTAAAATTATAAAAATGTTTAGTATATTCGACGAATAAGGTTCCATAGTCACGGCTAATAAAATTTAAAACTGACAAATTATCTGTCCATTCAATGGGATAATTTGCATAAACTAAAATATTTAAACTGTCATTGTAATATATTTCAAACATATCTTTATCTTCATTAACTTCACTTATTTTCTTATCTCTACTAATTCGATTTGTTTTGAAGATAGAATAATTTCTTATTAAATCTAAAGTATTAGCACTTCCAAATCTCATTTCAAGATCTTCGAATTTAATTTTTTTAAATGAGTTTGGCAAGTCCAACTTCAGTTCTTTGTTTGCACAAAATAAAGATGAATAGTAAAAAAGCAAAATTGTTATAATAAATATTTTTTTCATATGTTTAAATAGTATACATCTAATTAATTGAAAAATCAAGAATTTGGATCAAACGTCTGTTATCGCTATTTCAATGTCATTCTGAACGCATCTATTCACTATTTTCTTGTGAAGCATCTATTGTTGAAAATCGTGATAAAAATGATACACCGTCCCCTATATTTTACGAGATAAATGCGAAGCACCGTCCCCTATATACGTCCCCTTTGATAAATTAAAAGGGAGGGTTCTAAACCCTCCCTAAATTTACACTCTTTGTATTTTACCAGCCTACCAGTTTACTAAAATCGTCATTGCGAGCGAAGCGCGGCAATCTCTATGCTTCTATTCGGTCTTATGTATTTGAATTTTTACCAGCGCACCAGCCACCAGCTCACCAGCTTACTATCTTATTATCACCATCTTTTTGTTTATCTCTTTCTCTCCGTCTTTGAATCTGATGAAGTATATGCCTGATGAGAGGTGCTCTGTATTATAGCTGTGTTTGCCTGTTCTGTTGTTCATCTCACTATGCACAACCTTTCCTGTGATATCATAGATGCTGAATGCATTCTCATTTGCAAGTGTGGTATAGCTCACCTGATTCATCGTTACTGTGAGTTCTGTGTTGCGCTTCTCCTTTGTATCAAGCGTGAATTTGTCAGTTATACCGGCAGGCGAAAAATCAAAAGACCATACATCCGACCAATCACCTGTATTTTCGGCATTATCAATGGCTCTTACCATCCAATAGTATGTATAATCTCCAAGTGCGGCTGTATAACTTGTATCTGTAGTTGTCACTGTGTCAGGTGAACTAAACAGTGAATCATTGTCAAACCAGAGATTGTAATGTTTAATTCCTGTATAATTATCTGTCGATTTGTTCCATGTAAATATACTGCTTACAGTAGTAGAATTATTTATAGGGCTTACTAAGACCGGAGTCGCAGGGTTAGTGCTATCAAATTCAAAACTCCATCTCGTTGACCAATCGCCAATGTTGTCAAAGTTGTCTATTGCTCTTACCTTCCAATAGTATTCCTGCTCACTCAATAAAGGAGCATATGTTGTATCTGACAGTAAAAATGTATCGGGAGATGAAAACAAGGAATCAATATCTAACCAAAAGCTATATCCCTTTATACCAGAGTAGTTGTCTGTCGCTTTATGCCAAATAAAAATTGCATCATTATTTGCAATTCCATTTAATGGACATATTTTATCAGGTATCGTTGGTTTTGTTACATCTAATTCAAATGAATCAATGCTGGTCCAATTCCCCTGATTTAATGCCTCATCATACGCCTTTACTCTCCAATAATATTTGTCACCCATATTTATTAAAAAGCTTATGGAGTCAATCGTAACAGTATCTTTAAAAATTGGCGAAGAAAATGTTTTAGTTGTATCTATGTTTATTATGTAATATATTTGAGTAGCTTTTATTGCATTACTTTCAACATCTTGGTTTTCACTGATGCTCTTTATAACAACATCCCAATCGAACAAGACAATAGAATCACTTACCTCTTCGTTTTGGATAGGATATACAAGATTCGGAATCGCCGGAATTGTCCCGTCATATTCGAAACTCCATCTCGTTGACCAATCGCCAATGTTGTCAGAGTTGTCTATTGCTCTTACCTTCCAGTAATATTTGCCTTCTGTTAGAGAAGTCGTGTAGGTAGTGTCAGACAATGCAAAGCTGTCAATGCTTCCAAACATTGAGTCATCATCATACCACAGCTCATATCTCTTTATACCGCTGTAGTTGTCTGTAGATTTGCGCCATGTGAAGATACTGACATTGCTTATGCTGTTATTTATAGGACTCACCAGTGTAGGTGTGGTCGGTTTGGTTATATCCAGTCTGAATGTGTCTGTCTCCGTTGACTGAGTTGTATTTCCTGAGCTGTCGCTTGCTAATACGTACCACACATACTGGCCGTCTGTTATTGCCGTAGGCTGAGTCCATGTTGTATCTGTAACTGTCAATTGTAAAATGCCGTTAACATACAGTTTGTAATCCTTAAAATGTTCATCGTACGACTTATGCCATTGGTATATGGGTGTGTTATTTTTTATGTTGCCTATAGGATATATCAAACTGAAAGAGTCTGGCGGTATCATCTCAAAATCTGGTTTTAAAATCAAAACACTTCTAATATCAGCCACATAGGTATAACTGTTTGAGATATGGACATCTATTGCATACCCCGGGGTATCATAATAACCCACCTCAATAGGACTTGTTGGATTTGAAATGTTGATTATTCGTAGTCCAAAAGCATAATCAGCAACATAGGCGTAATTACCGGAAACATAAACATCTTGTGCATCTCCCGGGGTGTCATAATAACCCACTTCTATAGGACTTGCTGGATTGGAAATATCGATTATTCTTAATCCATAATAACCGTCAGCCACATAGGCATAATTGTCTACAACATAGACGCCGTATGCATCTCCCGGGGTGTCATAATAACCCACTTCTAAAGGACTTGATGGATTAGAAATATTGATGATGCTTAATCCACTCTCAACAGCTACATAGGCATAACTGCCTGAGACATAGACATTGCTTGCATACCCCGGAGTGTCATAATAGCCCACCTCAATAGGGTTTGATGGATTGGATATATCAATTATTCGTAGTCCAAAAGCATAATCAGCAACATAGGCATAATTATCTAAAACATAAACACCATATGCATACCCCGGAGTGTCACAATAGCCCACCTCAATAGGATTTGATGGATCAGATGTATCAATTATTCGTAGTCCAAAATCACAATCAGCAACATAGGCATAATTGCCTAAAACATAGACACCGTATACTAATCCGGGTATCATATAATAACCTGGCTCTGTAGGGCTTGCTGGATTGGATATATCAATTATTCGTAAACCATAATCATAATCAGCTACATAGGCATAATTGTCTAAAACATAGATACCATCTGCATCCCCGGGGGTGTCATAATAACCTACCTCAATAGGGTTTGCTGGATTTGAAATGCTGATTATTCGCAACCCTTCATAACTGTCAGTCACATAGGCATAATTGCCTAAAACATAGACACCAGATGCATCCCACAGTGTGTCATAATAACCGACCTCAGAGGGGCTGGCAGGATTTGTGATGTCGATTATTCGCAACCCTTCATAACTGTCAGCCACATAGGCATAACTGTCTGAAACATAGAAACCTTTTGCATGACCTGGTGTGTTATAATAACCTATCTCAATAGGACTTGCTGGATTTGAAATGTTGATTATTCGTAGTCCGTAATCATAATCATCAACATAAGCGTAACTGCCTGAGACATAGACATCCCATGCAAAGCCTGATGTATTATAATATCCTACATAAGTCGGTTCTAAAGGATTGGAAATATTGATTATTCTTAGTCCATAATAACCGTCGGCAACATAAGCATAACTGTCTAGGACATAGACATTCAATGCATACCCTGGTGTGTTATAAGATCCTACATAAGTCGGTTCTAAAGGATTTGAAATATTGATTATTCTTAGTCCATAATCACCATTAGCAATATAGGCATAAATACCTAAGACATAAACACCTCTTGCATCGTATGGTGTATCTATATAACCTAGTAATATAGGTTTTGATTTGTCTTTTATATTAAGTATTACCAAGTTATAACCCATACAAACATATGCAAGTGTATCAACTATAAATACGTCGTATGCCTCTCCAAAATATGGAACTCTTCCTACTCCACTCACATTTAAGCTATCTGTTGCCCAGTTTGGTTGAACATCCTCTATTGGTTCTTCCATATTTGCAGTCAGCATGTCATCTTCTCTGAATGGTCTGTCATCTACCGCAATTAAACATAATCCTGTTGAAATTATCATAAATATCAAAATGAATCGTTTCACTTATTCCTCCTTCCGACATTTGATCTACAATATCAATTATTACCTAAAATAATACTTAAAATATAACAATTTGTCAATATAACAATTGTTATTCATTACATTTATAGATAATTATTTTGAAATATCTAATTATACTTTTATATAGAAAGATTTTGGATAGTTCACAAGATTTTTTAAATAGCTAATAAGTAAATATTCACCCTGAATAAATATTTTCTATCTTTCTCTTCTTTCTGACTATTCTTATTTGGGGGAAGGGGGCTGTGAGCTTTTTTATTGATTCAATCTTTGTTTTTCCTTTTGCAGAGAGTTCAAGAAGAGAACGCCTCAGGTCATTCTTATCCTGCACTCTCTTTATATATCCCTGCCTTTCAAGGTCAGTGGCTATCTTTGACATTCTCGGGAGGGAGACCCACAATTCCTTTGCAAGCTCTGATATTCCTGTCGGCTTTTCAGACAATGTGCATAAGACCATTATCTGATTTATGGACATTCCGACCTCTCTTTGAAGCAATGCTTCAAGAAAGTAAATCTCCTTGAAGACCTTTTTCAGTTCGCAGTATTTCTTCATTTTTTCCGGCTTTTTTAATTTGTTAACATTGTTAAGTATATTCGTTTTTCAATAAATTGTCAAGCCCCTCTATCAATGCCCGTCTTGACCATTTATTGTTTTTTCGGATTTCAGAATAAAATACATTTTTACTATTGACATTTAAAATAAAAGAGTTAAACTAATTCTATTAAATCCAAAGGAGAAGTATGAAAGAAATCAACAGTCTTTCGAAAAATTTGACCGGGTTCCTTTTCCTTTTCATTATTTTCATTATGCTCACATTTCCATTCAACATTCAGGAAGCCATAGCAGGCGCATTTGCCGCATTGCTCGTTTCACTCTTTTTCAACAGAATGTTTGCATTCTATTCATTCAGGGAGCCCTTACTCTTTTCTCTCTTCAACCTTTTCGCCTATCTCTTTTTTCTTTTGTTTGAGATATTAAAGGCGAACATTCAGGTTGCAAAGATAGTCCTGTCTCCCAAAGTAAACATAACCCCGGCTATCGTCTCCTGCGAGACGACTCTTAAATCCGATTTCGCAAAATCCATACTCGCCAATTCGATCACTCTCACTCCCGGCACTCTGACAATGGATATAATCGGAGAGAAAGTTTACGTGCACTGCATAGACATCAAAGACACATCAAGGGAGAATGTTTATAAAAGCATAGTGAAACCCTTTGAAGACAAGATAAAGAGGTTCGCAATATGAACACACTATATTCAATATGGTTTGCAATTCTCGGACTCTCTGTGGTTCTGATTTTCATCAGATTCATAGCCGGTTCGAAGATACAGGACAGGGTCATAGCGCTTGACATGTTCACCACAGTCACTGCAGGCGGGCTCGTGCTTCTCTCCGCCTTCATGGAATCATCTTTGCTTCTCGACATATCCCTTGTCTATGCGGTCCTCTCCTTCGTCTCGGTTTTGGTTATTGCAAGATACCTTGAAGAGAGGAGAGCAAAATGAAGATAATCGCATATATATTTATTTTCACTGGGACGACATTCTCTTTTCTCGGAGCTCTCGGAATTGTGAGGATGAAAGATATCTACACTCGCCTCCAGACATCCACAAAGGCGACTACTCTCGGAGCATTCGCCACAATAATAGGAGTGGGGTTTTTGCATCCATCATGGATGCTTAAATGCATTTCTGTAGCATTCTTCATTCTATTCACTTCTCCCATAGCATCCCACTCGCTTGCAAGAGCGACTCACAAAGCGGGGATTAAGCTGAACAAAGACCAGATTGATTCTCTTGAATCTGACAATAAGGAGGGATGATGCTTTTACTTATAATGTTCATATTCCTCTTCATTTTGATTTTTCTTTCGGCCCTCTTTGCTGTTTTGGCAAAAGACCTTCTCTTCTGCGTCATATCTCTGGGAGTTATGAGCCTTGCAACGTCAATCGTCTTTTTCATTTTAAATGCTCCTGATGTGGCCATAACAGAGGCCTCAGTCGGAGCCGCTCTCACAACTGCTATTTACGTCTTCGGAGTGAGAAGAACAGAGAGGGAGGAAAAATGAGAGAGACAAGTTTCAACACAGGCAAGTTCTTTGCATTGATCATAGTCGCAGTACTTGGAATATTTATGATTTCGCCTTTCTTTGACACGGGTTCAGGCAAAAAAATAAGCCCCAGGCTTGAAAATCTGAAAGACCGGGTCTCTCTGCACTATGGACTAAAGAATGTCAATGATGCCTCTAAAAACATAGAAGAGTGCCAGGGCGACTATTACACATGCAGAGAGGGTGTGAAGTGCAATAATGTTATTTACAAAGAGACGGCAGACGCGGAGACCGGCCCTGCCAATCTCGTCACCTCTATAGTGCTTGATTACAGAGCGTTTGATACTCTTGGAGAGATAACTGTTCTCTTCATATCGATCCTCGGAGTCGCCCTTTTAATGACAGGGTTTCCGGCTCTTCCTGTAAAGAATGAATCAATGATACAGTCTGCGGGCGCCAAGTTCCTCGTCCCGATAATAATGCTTGTGGGAATCTACATCTTCCTGCACGGACATCTGACTCCCGGGGGAGGATTTCCGGGAGGAGCGGTCATTGCAACCGGTTTTCTTCTGATGTTCATGACTTCAGGCGACTATAATTTCAGAAGCAGAAGATTCAAAACAGTCGAAACAGCAGCCGGAACAATAATAGTCGCTCTCGCCATAGCAGGCCTAATATTCAAAGACTCATTCTTTGCCAATTTTCTTCCCAACGGAAGATTGGGTGACTTGTTCAGCTCCTTCCTGATTGTGATTATTTATTCTCTCATAGGAATCAAGGTGGGTTCTGAACTCTCTGTCGGACTAAGAAACCTTTACACCGGAGAGAAAGATGATTGACAACCGGCTGATATATGTCATGTCTCTTCTTTTGTTCCTTGTGGGGCTATACGGAGTGCTCACAAGAAAAAACATTTTGAAGATGCTTGTAGCGGTGAGCATAATGGAGACAGCAGCGAACATTTTCCTCATCGGACTCGGATACATTTCCAATTCTTCAGCTCCGATTCTCTCTGAGTCCTTAAAGCAGGTGAATCTTTTGGGCTCAAACATCTCCGACCCTCTGCCGCACTCTCTCGTTCTTACGGCAATAGTCATCGGGGTGGGCACAACTGCGCTCGGAATCGCCATTGCTGTGCGTTTGTACAGCCACTACAGAACTCTCAACATAAATAAAATGGGGGACAAAGATGAGTTATAATTCTGCAATTCTTCTCATCGCGGCTCCCCTTCTGATGGCTTTTTTATCTTTCATTTTAGGAATCTTCAACAAAAGGATACCGGCAATCCTCCTTGTTTTGACTTTGTCTTTTAATTTCTATTTCTCCACGTACCTCCTCACCCTTGTCTCTTCAAAGGGGGTTCTCGTTTCCGTTATCAGCGGATTTGAGCCGCCATTCGGAATAAATCTTGTTTTAACATATTTTTCTCTTCTTCTTCTGTCCCTTATATATCTGATAATTCTTTCCGCTTCAGTTGTCTTTGTTTCAAAAAAGACGGATGAAAACACAGTGAAAGTCGCGACCCTGCTCTTTCTCTTCACTGCGGCCGCTTCCGGTCTTCTTCTGACTGGAGACATTTTCAACATGTTTGTTTTCTTTGAGATCTTCGCAGTGGCAAACATATCCCTTATATCTCTCAAAAAGAATAAGACCTCACTTAAGGGGTCATTCAAGTATCTCCTCCTCTCATCAATCGGCTCAGCATTTCTTCTCTTCGGGATAGGAATGATATACGGAACGCTGGGGACTCTCAATATTGCGGAGATAGGACTCCGCTTCTATGAACTTTCTCCTTTGACCGGAGCATTCATATTTATTATGTTTTTGGGGGCGATTCTTTCTGAGACGGAGACCTTTCCATTCAATTTCTGGATAACCGACTCATATAAGGGAGCAAGAAACTTTGTGAACATTCTTCTCGGCTCTGCAAGCTCAGTAGCAGCTCTGTATATATTTTTCAGATTGTTCTTCACGATTATTGGCTATCCTATAAACAACAGGTATGAGTTTTTAATCTCCATGGATGCGCGCCTCATAATCGCTTTGATTTCGGCAATTTCAGTAATCGTATCTGAAATCGGAGCCCTCTCTTCAAAGAGCGTGAAGAGAATACTGGCTTTTTCATCTGCTTCGCAGATGGGAATGATTCTCTTTGCATTTTCAATTTCCGATTTCAACTCTTTCTCAGCCGCCCTTACTCTTATATTCAATCTTTCTCTCTCCAAGGCGATTCTATTTCTCTCATCTCATGAAATAATGAAGGGCGCCAAAGAGAAAAACATTGAATCTTTCACAGGCGGGCTTGGGAGAAACCCTGTCTTCTCAGCTCTCTTCATATTCGGGTCTCTTTCAATGGTGGGATTTCCGCTCACCCTCGGATTCTACGGGAAAATCTCTCTCGTCGCATCCGCCGTATCCGCATCAGGATATTTTTCAATCCTCGTTTTTGTCATTCTTCTTGCATCAGCGGCTGAGCTTTTCTACTATTTCAGGTTAATGCATAAGCTCTTCGTATCGGAGCAGAATCACACTGAGAAGACAAAAATGAATTGGTTTTACGCCGCGTCCGGATCTCTTCTTTTGGCAGTAATGATTATACTGGCACTTATGCCCAAATTCACGGAAAGGATTGTTTCATCCGCCGCTGGCGACATGATGGACAAGACAACGTATATTGAGAGAGTTTTAAAAGCGGAGGACTTAAAATGATACTCTACTCATTCTTATTCGCCCTACTGACTGCTCTGCTCTCTCTATTCATCAGAAGAGAATACAATTATATCAGGTGGATTCTCTATTCTGCCGTTTTGGCTTCTCTTACTTTCCTCATTTACACCATGAACGGATTATGGGGGTACTCTGAGTCATTCAAACTGCTCAGCGTGGGTTCAGTCGATTTTTCACTGAATTTCAAAGTGACTCCGCTCTCCTGGCTCTTCTCATTCTTTACAACAGGACTCTCTCTATCTATCTCTCTTTTCTCAATTGTCAAAAACAGGCATGAAGAGAGTGAAAGAAGCATAGGATTCTTTTGGCTTATTCTTTCCGTCTGCAACATTGCGATATTCCTATCCGCCGACCTCCTCACCCTCTTCATTTTCTGGGAGGCAATGACATTCGTTTCATTCTTTGTCATCTCCCCGGGCTGGACAAAATCATTTAAAGCTGTTAACTATTATTTCATTCTCTCAATTCTCGGTGCATTTGCGATGCTTGTGGGAATATTCTTTCTTTATTCAAAGAGCGCCACTTTCAATATTGAATCAAACATTGCACAACTCTTCGTCTTGTATGAGCTCAATTCTCCTCAGGCGATATTCATAACTCTGATGTTCGTCTTGGGATTCTTCACAAAATCGGCTCTCATGCCTTTCCACATCTGGCCTGCTGAGGCGCACTCTGAGGCGCCTGATGATTTTTCGTCATACCTTTCCGGAATAATGATTAAGTACGGACTCTACGGTTCGATTCTTTTTCTTGTGCCTTTGTTTGTATTTATTTCCAAATTCTCCCAGACACAGCCGATGTCAAATCACATCCCACTCTTCTCGCACATTCTCGCCTGGGTGGGCGCGATAACTTCTGTTGTTGCTACTTTTTTGGCTGTTAAATCAAATGACATGAAGCGTTTGGCCGCATGGTCGACTGTGGGAAACATAGGTTATGCGGCGACTTCGATATTCATTCTCTCTTCAATGGGAGTCGCGGGCGGAATCTTCCACATAATAAATCATGCCATATTCAAGACTGCTATATTCCTCTCCCTAGCGGCAGTAAAATACAGAACGCATGAGAGAGAGATGCACCGTTTGGGCGGACTTGCCTACAAGATGCCAGTCACATTCCTGACGTTCCTGCTCGGCATCATAGCCGCCGCAGGAATACCGCCCCTGAACGGTTATGCTTCAAAATGGATGATCTATCAGTCCCTCCTCTCAGGCAGGTTTCCCTTCCTCGCCACAATGATATTTCTCTCGTCAACAGGAGCATTCATGTACCTTTTCAGGGCTCTTCACTCTGTCTTTCTGGGACAGCTTCCCTCGAAATTCGATGATGTGAAGGAGGTGCCTTTCTTAATGCAGATTCCAATGTACATCCTTATGCTTCTTATGGTTATTATAGGAATCTTTCCGGGAACCGTCCTTCTACCTGTAAACTCCATTCTGAAATCAATGAATATGGAGGAGATAAAAGTGACATACACAACAATGTACTCTATGCTCTCCTCTGTCGATGCTCCGATTGTATTTTTGGTCTTCGCCGGCTCATTCGCATTCGCATTTATACTCTACCTTATCGGAAAGCCGCGCAGACATGTCGAGCTTCTCGACAATTACACAGCAGGCCAGGATCCGAAGGAATTCGGACTCACGCGGGAGATGTACCACTTTGCCTTAAAATTTTATGAGCCGTTTGAGCACATGTTTGACAAATACCCTCGCACAAACACGAAGGAGTTTTATGATTCATTTGAAAGGAAGATAAATGAGACGGGAAGCTTCATAAAGAAATTCTACTCATCAAGTCCAAGGAGCGCAGTCTATATCTTCACTCTCTCAATTGTACTTATAATCATTTACGGGTGGTTGGTATGGTAAACATAATGCTGAGATTTTTATTCGCCGCTTTTACAAGCATCATAATGGGTCTTCTTTTCATGGGAATAGGAAGAAAATTCATTGCAAGGATACGTCGCCATTATGCAGGACCCTTCTATCAGTCATTCATTGACGTGATAAAGCTCTTCTCAAAGAAATCAATATCCCACAATTGGATAATGGATTTCGGAGTGATGATGGGATTTGCCGGAATAATAGCGACAATAATCTTTATGCCCATAGGGCCCTTCAATGTCTTCTCTCAGATGCAGGGAAATATAATCATAATAATATACTTCATGACAATAGGTTACCTCGGAATGGCGATGGGGGTGGCGGCCTCGGGAAACCCGAATGCCACAATAGGAATAGCGAGGGCACTCACACTCATGCTTGGATATGAGATACCATTTGTCCTCACTGTCATACTTCTTGTCTTTGCAAACAATTCCTCCCTTCTTCAGGTTATGGTTGTAAACCAGCAGGGCGGTTTCATGGAGTGGAATGCAATAAGGTATCCCTTTGCATTCCTGGCCGCTCTTATAGCCCTTCAGGGAATGCTCGGAGAACAGCCCTTTGACGCAATGATAGCACCTTCGGAAATAGCTTCAGGACCAATGGTCGAACTGAGCGGAAAATTTCTGGGATTCGGATTTTTACAGCATGCCGCCCAGATATTCCTTGAAACGGGAATTATAGTAAATATGTTTTTGGGAGGAAGTCAGAACTTTTTCATCTTCTTCGCAAAACAGCTTGCATTGTACCTTTTGACTGTTGCAGTTTCGGGAATTTTCCCGAGGTACAGATTCGAGGATGCAGTCAAATTCTTCTGGATGGCTCCCACTGCTCTTGCTGCGATTCAGTTAATAATATTCATAATATAAAGAGGAAATTATGCTTTTAACATCCACAAATGAAATCAAAGACAATGGAATGGAGCGGATTTTAAACTTCTTCAGAAAGAAGTCATTATGGATGCTCCACTACTGCACAGGGTGCGGGGCAGTAGAGCTCCCTCCCACAATGACTTCGCGCTGGGACATGGAGCGCTTCGGAATGGGTCCGATGGCTACTCCCCGTCAGGCGGATCTGCTTCTTATAACAGGATACCTTTCAGTGAAGTCATTAAAGAGAGTCATTTACACCTATGAGCAGATGCAGGAGCCGAAGTGGGTCATTGCATTCGGTTCATGCCCGATAAACGGGGGAATCTACTATGACTCTTATTCCGTTATAAATCGTCTTGCCCTCTATATGCCGGTAGACCTTTCAATTGAAGGATGCATGCCGCGTCCTGAGGCTATAATAGACGGATTCACGAAACTGATGAAAGCGATTGAGAAGGGCGAGGCAGTGGGGTACAAAAAATACAGGGAGAATTATGAATGGTACAAGGCGAATCAGAGAAATGTTCTCGAGCGCACTTCCGCAGTTTTGAAAGAGGAGGCATAATGGAACAGAGAGAGATTATTTTAAAAATAAAAGAGAATTTTTCCAAATCGGAAGTGAAAGTATTCGACGAAAAGCAATTCTCTGTTTTTGCGGATAAGGATGACATTGTGAGGATTCTCTCCTTTATGCAGATGATTGGATTTCAACAGCTTGCAATAATATCCGCTGTTGACTGGATTGATGAGAAGAAATTCGAGCTTGTGTATAATCTCTTTTCATACACGCACATTCAGCAGGTTCTTGTGAAGACAAAGATTGAGAGAGACAATCCCAAGATACAGTCTGTAATGAATCTTTGGGAAGTTGCGCAGATGTATGAAAGGGATGTGCATGAATTTTTCGGAATAGAATTTTCGGGAAATGATGACATGAGGCCTCTCATACTGCACAACTGGAAAGACAAGCCGCCTATGAGAAAGGATTTCGATTCACTCAAGTATTCAAATGAGATTTACGGAACATTTAAAAAGAGCGAGGAAGTATGAGCGAGATACTAACTTTCATGGGAATGGAAGACCAGTATAAAAAATACGAACTCTTCTTCGGTCCTAACCATCCGGGAATGCACGGCAATTTTTCATATATTATCACTGTTGAAGGACACACGATAAAGAAGATAGACCCTGATGCAGGGCTTCTGCACAGGGGATTTGAAAAACTTGTGGAGCAGAGATTGTGGATGCAGAATATCTCTCTGATACCGAGAATATGCGTTCCGGAGCCTGACATTAATGAAGCAATATACTCCATAGCAGTCGAGAAGCTTATGGGAGTTGAGGTTCCTGAGAGGGCTCAGTACATAAGGACGATTATACTTGAAATGGCGCGTATAGGAGCATTCCTCTTCGGATTCGGAGGAATAGGAGGAGCGACGGGACTCTACACTGCCTCTTACTGGACATTCGCAGACAGGGATTATCTTTTAGATCTGTTCGAGTGGCTCACAGGAGCGAGAATCTACCACATGTTCATACTCCCCGGCGGAGTGAGAAGGGATATTCCAAACGGATGGCTTGAAAAGCTCTCGGAGACTGTGGATTATCTCCAGAAGCGCTTGTACGAGTATGACCGGCTTATTTACAATAATCCGCTTATAGTGAAGCGTCTTGAAAATCTCGGACCTGTAACTCAGGAAGATGCAATGAAATACGGAATAACAGGACCCAATATAAGAGCTACGGGAATAAAGTATGACACAAGAAAGGCAGTGCCTTATGCCGCATATGATAAAATAGATTTTGAAGTGCCTGTGCAGACAGCTGGAGACGGACTCGCCCGTGCTGTGCAGAAGAGAGAGGAGTTTCAGGTCTCTCTCGACATTATTAAAAAAGCCATACAACAGATGCCCGAGGGAAGCGTCAGAGCGAAGATGCCCAACCCTCTCAAATTCAGAGTGCCAAAAGGAGATGTATATGTGAAGCTTGAGACAGCCCACGGAGAGCATGCTTATTATATAGTCTCAAACGGCTCAGACAAACCGTACAGAATGGCAGTGAGAGGCGGTTCATTCACCGCAGGTCTTGTCTATGCGCAGAAGGCTCTTGTGGGAATGAGAATAGAGGACGTTGCGCTGTGGATGGCTACAATGGACATTTGTCCTCCTGACTTTGACAGATAGGAGATAAAATGAATTACAAGAAAAAATCATTGCTCGGCCCGTTAAGCTCTCTCAAATACCTCTTTCATGACCCCATAACAGTCAGGTACCCGAAGGAGCAGAAGAAGACGTATCCTGAACATGAGGGATGCTCTCCCCAGTACAGGGGTCAGCACACTAATGACCTTGAGAAGTGCGTCGGGTGCGGATCATGCATGGATATATGCCCGACAGGGGCTATAGAGATGGTTGAGTTTAATGATGTAAAGGATAAACCCGGAGCTACACGGAAGAGGCCTGTAATCGACTATGGCAGATGCTGTTTCTGCGGCTTCTGCGTTGATGTGTGCACAAGCTCATCTCTGTCAATGTCGCGCGAATACATTCACACATTCATAACTCCCCTCAATGCCGATTCAAGGGATGCTGGAGATTTGATTTCAAATGATTTCGTGCGCAGACCGGATCTTTCATTAACTGAAAATCCGGGATGGAATACGCCTGATGAGTGGTCATGGCTCTCACTTGACAGAATGGTCATGGGAGTAATGGAACCGAAGGAGAGAAAAACCTCTTTTGTGGAGATGGTCAGAGGATACTCAAAAGAGGAGGCGGTCAGAGAGGCCCAGAGGTGCGTTGCATGCGGACTCTGCAAGGAGGCATGCCCGATACACATGGACATACCCGAATACATTGATGCGATATGGAAGGATGACATAGAAGAGTCTGTCAAGCAGATTTACAAGACGAATCCCCTCCCTGAAGTGTGCGGAAGGGTCTGCACGCATAAGTGCGAAACTGCATGCTCGATAGGGCTCAGGGGAGACCCTCTCGCAATAAGGTGGCTCAAAAGGTATGCTGTTGATTCCCTTCCTCTTGAAAAGTACAAATCAGTCCTCCTTAATAATGCAATAAAGCCGGTTAACAAGAGAGTAGCCGTAATCGGCGGCGGACCTGCGGGTTTGTCGGCGGCCTTCTTCCTCTCTCTCATGGGATATAAAATCACAATATTCGAGGCAGATGAAAAGGTCGGAGGTATAATGAGGTACGGGATACCGGCATACAGACTTCCGGACTCAGCACTCGACAAGGATATTGATTTCATAAAATCCTTGGGAGTTGAGATAAAGACAAACACAAGAGTGGGCAAAGAGATTGAGTTTAATAAAATAAAGAGTGAATATGACGCAGTGATTTTATCGACAGGTTTCAACCTCGGAAGGTCGACAAGGATTCCGGGCTCCCAGTCAAAGGGAGTGGTGCAGGCACTTGACTTTTTAAGCGATACGAGGGATTTTGCCGCAAAGAAGATAAAAGAGGTTGAGATAACTGAGAAGATACTCGTCATAGGCGGAGGAAATGTCGCATTCGACTGCTCACGAAGCGCGGCGCGCCTCCAGATGATGAAGTTCGGCAAAGTCAATGTGACGCAGATATGCCTTGAAACACTCGACATAATACCTGCAGACAAGGCAGAGGTCGACGAGAGCGCAGAGGAGGGTGTGGTTCTTATATGCGGCAGGGGACCCAAGCAGGTAATGATTGACGAGAACGGAAAGGTGAAGGGACTTGACCACATGAAGTGCAACAGCGTCTTTGATGAGAACATGAACTTCAACCCGAAATTCAATGAAGAGGACAAGGCAATATGCGAAGCCACAATGATTATTGAGGCGATAGGACAGGCGCCCGACTATTCCTATATAAGCGATGATGTGAAATCAAAGATGAAATTTGAAAGAGGAAAAATTGTGCTCGACAAAAACAATGAGACAGGAGCAGAGAAGATTTACGCGGCAGGAGACATAGTGAAGGGACCTGACATAGTGAATGCAATCGCAGACGGCCTCCGCTCCGCCATCGCCCTCGACAAAAAACTTAATAAATAGTCATTTTTTCAATATTTATACTGGGGACGGTGCTTCTCATTTATCTCATTTTTAATAAAAAAAAGGCGGCAAATTCACCGCCTTTTTCATTTTATTTTTTTTCAAATTTATTTTAAAACTATAATCTTCTTTTTAACTGTATTGCTGATATTACTGCCATCAATTGTCTCAATTGAAGCAAAATAGGTTTCTGATTTCAGTCCCGATAGAGCAACATATGTTTTCTTTTCACTTGATACAGAGATTGTTTTATTCAGCACTGCATCCACTTTATCAATCCCCTTCATGCCATCCGTCTGTTCCTCTGCTTGACCAAAATACATCACTAATTATTTTCCCATAATTAAATTCAACTGGCCATCCAGCATATAGCGGAATTATATTTATAAATAGTAATAAAATACTTATAATTCTTTTCATAATATGCTCCCTATCCCCCTATTTCTTTTTCTCTATTGTCTTCTTTTCCCTATCCATTGCATATCGCTCGTCTGCTCCAAAGATTATTTCACATCCATCCTCCGTTCTCTCCAGTCTCTTAAAGTCTCGCCTGTATGTCTCTATCCCGTATTCCTCTGTCTTTATATTCCCTTTCGTTACATAATATATCTTGTATTTGTCTGTCTTCCATTTTGTTACTCCCTGCTTGTCAGGATATATGACTATTGTCTCGCCCAGCATACTCGTATACCCTCTAAATACATTCTCTCCTGATACCACCTCTCTACTCTTCTCATTCAATCCCTTATCATAATATATTATCTCTTTCCCTATATCTTTACTGTTCATCTCCCACATATTATCAGTCTTATCTCTTACCAAGAATATCTCTTCTCCCACTCCCATCACATCCATATTCGCCAATGTATTCACTTCATCTATCTCCAATCGTTTCTCCTCTTTCCCTCCGCTTATCTTTACCAAAAATCCTTTCTTCACCCCCTTGTAAGCAAAATACATCTCTTCACCTTCTATCAACATATTCTTCTCATTAAACCATGCCCGGGCATTGCACGACAATACCACCTTCCCCTCCTTATTGAATATCTTTATCTGCTTCACATTATTCCCCTCTGTCTGTGAGTTGCTCACCATTGCCGATCCGTCTTCATATATGTAATCTAAAAACATATACGGCGATGTATTCCTCCCATACTTCTTTACCCCTTCTATGTTCTTAAAGTGGAATTCTTCCAACTGATCATCCATCCGACAATCATTCAGCTCCGGCCAGCCTTCTTTCATTCCGTCTATCTCGTACTGCTTCTTCCCGTCCTCATTGTATACCTCTATTCTCGATAAACTCCGCAAGCCGATTAAATGATCACCTTCATATAATATTGTATCTAATTCAAATATTTTCTCTACTTTTCTGTAATTTCGCTTTATCAGATTCTCCCATCTAATTGCTATTTTTGATTTATCTGATGATATTGTAAACAATGATGGACTAAGATATATACTATCAATTACCAGTTGAATCGTTCTTATATTATATATTTTCTTGTTTATTTTGGCAGAATGCTCTACCTTAACGCTTGTTGTATCTATCTTATATTCCTTAAACTTCATCTTCAAGCTCAGTTTCTTTACTACCTTCTCCCCTTTCATAAATCTTACTAAGTATGATCCGTCTTCAAGCGTATCAACCTCTATGTATTTCTGCGACTGAAGCATCGCTTTCATATCGGATTCATTTATTATACTTTTTTCTTTACTTGAAGATAGCATTGATAATAATATTGATGCTATAAATAGAACTTTGAATAATCTGTTCATTTCCAACTCCTTTTTCTTCCCGTTTTTTGTCAAAATGTGCATTTTCAATCTCAAGTATTTTCTACTCTACAATTCCTGTTTTCTTATTGTACTTAAATCATATTAATTGTCAATATTATTTCAGTGTTTCAAAATAATCCTTTTATTAATATTCTTTCACAAAAATATCGACTTCTTTGAAGAATGCAGGCGTCTCACATTTGTTTTTTTGATGTATTTACCAGATTTCATGCAAGAAATTATTTTATACAAAGTCTTTATTTTGTATAGATTTCAAATAGGATTTAATAGTATAATTGAATCTAATTCTATAAATCTTTTCTGTGTTATTGACCGTTTCTATCTCATATTCTGTGATAGTACTATTGTTAACTATGATTTTCGTATGTTGTTTATCCACTTCTCCTTTGCATCTTACCGTCACTCCGATTTCAATATCGTTTTCTGCAACGGTACTGCTATCCTTCGGTGTGCATTCGCTGAACTGGGGGAAGATGGAATAGGGAATTTTATCTTCTATTGTTTTACTTCCATTATATTGAACTCCTGGATAGTCTGCATTAATTATACTACTAGTAGATTCGTAAACATCAAATTTTTTTGAGTTAATTCTACTTTTACATAAGATTTGGTGAGTAGTTGTGTCTGTTCCTTCTATTTCTACAATCTGATTTATCCAATCTCCACTTTTTAAAATACTATCATTCTCCAGTTGTATTGTTACTGCCCTTATATCTTTCCATGAATTATATCGTTCATTATCGGGATACTCGAAACATCTCATGATAAATCCAGCACAATCCAATCCGGCCATTCTTGTATCTCTTACGACGTATGATAAGCTTGAAGTCCCGATACCTCCGGGAACCTTTTCATCCCTGATTCTTTCAAGAAAACGAGAAATATTATCAAACCTCCCAAAGGTATATGGCATGACTGTATAATTATTTCCTGTTTGATACCAACTTTCCCAAATATCATCTTCCGAAATAATCAAAGTGTCTTTTAGAGGTGTCCATGCGGTTATTGTCAAATAGCTATTTGCATTACTAATTACAGATTCTCTAGTTAAAACATTCGCATCTAATTGACTTAGTGCAATTATAGTAAAGACAATAAACATTAGTATTTTCTTCATTAATCCCTCCATTCAATTCTATTTCGTCAATGAATATTTTATTAGAATTATTCCAGTTTTTCCTTTCAGTCCTTTACCCTCACCCTCGATTGCAGGTATTAATGCGTATATATCTCCATTTTCATCTATGAAATAATTGAGAATCCTGGGTTCACCCCATAATACATTGAATTTTGCTTCAGATATATCAATTATTGAAATTAATTCATTCTCGTGAGAATATTTGAAGATAACATGTTTTTTAAACAAAAAACTAGTTCCGCTCCTTATTGTAAAATTTCCCAATAAGTAGATATTTTCTTTGAAGTCTTTATCTAAGAAAAGGAAGAAACTTTCAGTGTTTGCATTTTCATAGTTTTTTCTGGTCGATTTCAGAAATTCTTCATTTCTCTTTTCCTCAGCTAACATAGAATATTCATAAAGACCAAAGTTTTCCGCCCACATATCATTACTGTCAAACCATTTAGTATCATTGTGACCTCTTCCAGTTACAGATGTGAAAAATTTTTTTGAATCCTCCCATTTGTTTTGAATTATTGAACCCGATTTTGTATTCAGTATATACTGACCGACATAAAGAGAATCATTTCTTAAAAACATCCTGTATTTTGAACCGAATTGAAAACCCATATAGGTAGTAATCAAATCCCCCTGACTATTATATTGTGCAATTCTCTTGTTTCCCACATCCCATATGTATATCTGTCCTTTTTCATCAACATATACATTCCCGGGTCCAACTTTAGGCGAATCTCCCGCCTCCCAATATTCTCCTTCTCCATTTCCCCAATTCGCTTTAAATATTATTTGTTTTGTATATTTCTCCGGAAGGCTTTCTATCAACTTATCTATCTGTAAAGTATCTATGAAATGTGGGTCCTTTGTTACAAAATATCCAGCACCCTTTTCCTTGTTCTCAGATACTTCTCCGTTGCATGCTATCATTGAAAACATTATAAATAATATTGTCATAAAATGTTTCATCTTATCCCTCCCGATATGGTTTATTCTTTTGCTTTTGAACCCTTTTTATTATTCCTCCAAATTCATTATTCCAATTCTATCTCTTTATTTTCAACCGTCAATAGGATCAAAATATATTTATTAAATTCCTTTTCAATATATCGCGAAACTTTACAAGTTTACAAGCATATAATGAAAGAGTGTCTATGGCCTTGCGGTTTTATTTGAGTGGTAATAGAATCGTAAGAAAGCAAGGAGGTTTATATGTTGTACGGCGGAATAGACATTCACAAGAAGTACTCGGTGATGAGTGTAATCAACGAACGAGGCGAATGCCTGGAGACAAAGAGATTTGATAACAACAGAACTGAGTTGCAGGAGATACTTGACAGGTATAAGGGAGAGAAGTTCAAAGCAGTGATAGAAGCGGGATTGAACTGGGGAGTGATGTATGACATGTTGTGGGAGATGGAAGGAATAGTGGATGTAAAGTTGGCTAATGCATCAAAAGTAAAAGCAATAGCGAGCGGCAAGATAAAGACAGACAAGATAGATTCAAAGATACTTGGTCAGATGCTGCGGATGGATTACATACCGGAAGTATGGGTGCCTGACAATCCTACAAGGGTATTGAGAGAGGTGGCGAGGTACAGACTGTTTACAGTTAAGTTCAAAACAATGCTGAAGAACAGGATACATGACATATTATTGAAGTCGCACATAGAAGTGCCTGAAGTAAAGGATCTGTTTGGAAGTCATGGGCTGAAGTTTTTAGAGAGCTTGGAGTTAAAAGATAAGAATTATGACATCCTATTGAAGCGCCAACTTGGGCTGTTGAAACAGATGAAGGAAGAAGACAAGGAGATACAGGAAGTATTGGAGACGGAGTTAAAAGACAGGAGCGATATTAAGTTGTTAAGAAGCATACCCGGAATAGGAAAGGTCTTCGGTCAGTTGATAGCATTGGAGATAAGTGATATAGGGAGATTTGCGAATGCTCAGAAGCTTTGCAGTTATTGCGGGCTTGCTCCGTCGATACATTCATCCGGGAATACGAGTTATCATGGCAAACTGGTAATTGGAAACAAATGGCTGAGATGGGCATTCATTGAAGCTTCTCATTCAGCTATAAATGTATCTCCATACTTCAAGAAACATTATATTAAGGTAAAGAACAGAGCCGGCACATCGGGAGCCACGATATCCGTTGCCCGTAAGATTGCCACTGTTGCATATCATGTGTTAAAAGAAAAAAGAGATTATATTGAATTATTGCCCGATAATAAAGGTCGTTTGCCCTCTGACGGTGCTAGTCGGAGTTTTACTCCGGACTCTGTACAAGTATAGGGAAACGACCTTCTAACGATAATGTATGGCGTTAGGCCATCTAAAGAAGCATAATTAATTTTATATCATTATCGGGTCTTTTGCAAGTGGTTTTGTTCTTTAACTGAAAAAAGGAGAATTATCGATTATCCTATTGACACTCTTTCAAAGAAGCACCGTCCC
>JAQVDU010000110.1 GCA_028698175.1 bacterium
CTCAGGGGAATAAATGATGTATCATACAGACTCTGAATTTTTTCTTTTATGTCGCTGTTAAGAACTCCAATTGTGTCAGTGTTTAGTACCTCAACAAAGAATCCCTGCCTCGTTTTGAAATCTGCAAAATCGCTGATATAAGGCAAAAATTCATCCTTTGTCACAATAAGATACTTTGAAGGGGCAGAATCCCAATCCAAAGACCCGAAGAGAATATTTCCGGAAACTTCAATGTCGATTTCATCATATATTGTGATAGTATTATTGCCGGGATTGTATCTCACCGGAAAGATCTCAATCACGCTGACGTATAGCCCTCTTTCATATCCTGCATAAACAACAGATGAGACATTTGACGGATATTCTTGTGATGAAAAGTAAAACTTCTCCTCAATATCGAATATTTGTTTTTCACTCTGCTTCTGCCTGGGGCGCTGAACCGGAAATACAGGGTTTTCCAAAGATATATTTGTCTTTCCTTTGAAACTCAAAGCTGTTACTTTCACGTCCGGCGAATATGAGTAAACTGGTATTCTGACAGCGGGAAGCTTCGGAAGTCCGATTTCATTGGTAAAGTTGAATGAATTGAAGAAGACATAATCATTTTTTTGAGTGTATGTTATTCTGTTTGTTTTAATCTTGTAGAGCCCTGATACTCTTTCAACAGAGAATTCTTCCGCTGAATCGTTGATAATTATGCTTTCCTGATGAGAAGCCCTGAATGAAAGAAGAATCATTATAAAAACAAATATTTTTTTCATACTATAAATAATAACGGTAATTTTAATATTGTCAATGAGACCTTCCCTTCTTTGTTTTCGCGGGTATTTACTTTTTTCAAGTAATCGTTATTATATTCAAAATGAAAAAAAGCATAAATTTGTACAAAAAGCATATCGGAAATTTCGGAAAGGACGGAATAAACTATCTTTTAGGCAACCTTCTCTCCGGTTTCGGCTTTGCCGCATTCTCTCTCCTGTTCAACCTATTCTTGAGGGCTAACGGAGTTAAGGAGGGTTCAATAGGCAACCTTCTCTCAGTGGGAACTTACACGACCGTATTTCTTATACTGCCGGCCGCTTACATTGTAAAACGGATTCCCATATCCAAAATAATCGTGATCTCTCCGCTTGTTACTGTGCTTGGATACTTCATAGCAATACAGGGCGCCTCCTTTCCGCTGAGGATGACAGGATTCATTATTGCCGGCGCGGCCGGAGCGTTTAACTCGGTTATAGGCGGACCATTCATCATGAGAATAACAAATGACGAAAACCGCACATTCTTCTTTTCACTCAACCATGCAACTATGCTTTTTTCAGGCATAACGGGAAACCTCATAGCAGGGTTTCTCCCTGACCTGATGATAAAAGCGGGAGCGACTGAGATAAACGGCCTCAGGTATGCAATATTCGTACACCTCTTTGCCGCAACCCTCTCATCATTTTTCTTCTCTAGAATCTCAGTGAACAGGCTTTACGAAAAGAACAGCGCCGGAAGAATTAAAATAAACACCTCAAAGAAGCTTCTGCTTTACCTTGTGCTTCCGCCAATGACAGTCGGCCTCGGCGCGGGAATGACTATACCATTTCTCAACCTCTACTTCAAATCCGTCTTTAATCTTGATTCGCAGAAGATAGGAATCATTTTCGCGTCTGCTCAGGCGCTGACTGTTATCGGCGCTCTTGCAGGTCCTCTTCTTGCAAAGAGATTCGGACTTATAAAAACCGTGATACTCACTCAGCTTATCTCGATTCCGTTTCTTTACATTCTCGGATTCAGTTATTTCTTTCCGGCGGTTCTCTTGGCGTTCCTGATAAGAAATGCTCTCATGAACATGTCGGGGCCTCTCTCCACGAATTTCGCTATGGAGGTCGTATCTCCGGAGGACAGACCCCTCACAAGCGGGCTTCTCTCTGTGGCATGGCTTGCAACATGGGGGCTTACGGCGAACATCGGAGGGATGCTCATCGAAAATTACGGCTACAGGATTCCTTTCTGCTGCACGATATTCTTCTATGCGCTATCTTCATTTCTCTACTGGAGATTGCTAAGGCCTATCGAAAAACAGAGGATTTCTAAAACCTGTATTTGAACTGAAGTCCGGTGTTGAAATATCCCTGTTCGTCCCTTTCCGTTATTATATCGGTATTCTTTATCACATTGTACTCTATCCTGAAGACATCCTTTTCAAACGTGAATACATCATGGGTGTATGAGACGTAAATTCTCCTGCCTATGTACTTTCCCACCGAGAGCTTCGCGCTCTTCTCGCTTCCAAGGAGGTTTGTTTGAATGTCAAGCTGGTCGACTCCTATCGAAGATGATATGGTGTTCAGATACTTGTTTCTCAGATAAATCTGCAGGGCCTTTTCCGGAACTCCCTTTGATATCTCCTCAAAATTGGAGAGCGATGAGAGGGTTGTGTTGAACGACAGAATCGAGATTATGTTCTCAATGCCCATGGCAGGCTCCGAATATAGGGAGACATTCGGTTTGAATGCAGAACCTGTCGCTTCAAGAAATACGTCAGCCTGCTTCTTTTCGTCTCCGTCTACGTACTGTATCCTCGTGTTCGAGTATATCTCAATCACCGGCTCAACTATCTTGCTTGTCTCTTTCAGATCAAAGACGCCGCCTGTGATTTTGAATTTTTTGTCAAGATAAAAATAATATCCCCTTATGACGTTGGCCTTTCCTGTCACGTTCCATTTGTATCCCTGTTTCCTAAGGAAGATGTCTCCCCTCAGCTCGGCATCCACTATGCTGTTTTTAAGCCAAAGGTTATTGTCGCTTACAAGGCGGAGGTCCATGTTGGACTGGTATTCTGATTCTCCGGATGGTTGTGAATTCTCGGATGATGCAATGAACGGGAAATTGGAGACGCCTTCGGTTATCTTTATAAGGCCGTTCATGTCAACCTTTTTCATATCGCCCCTGATGTCAAGCGAACAATTGGCGAAGACGTCGACATAGTCGATGCCTGTTGAATGCGCCCCATCGGCCAGTATTTTAAACCAGTACTCTTCCATCATGTACCCGTCAAGAGAGACTCCTCCGGTGAGAAGAAGGTCTCCTCTCTCCGTTTTACCCCTCAGCTCTTTGACTACTGCAGAGTCGCCTGAGAGTATTGCATATCCCTTAGCTCTCTTTACCGTTGTGCCGAGGGAGACAATAAAGACATCCGCGCTGTCAACTGTGATTGTGCCTTCAAGAAGCGGCTGGGTTATTTTTCCGTATATCCTGCCCTTTCCCTCAAGACCTGTTTTTGTCTTTACGGTAAATATATTTTCAAGCGGCAAAAAGAATGTCTCATCAACGTTTTGAATGTCGAACGACAGTTCCATCATCGAATTCTCGAGCGAATCCTCGTCTATCATCAGTTTTCCGAAAAGATATGAGAGTTTATCCTCATGAAAGACGTTCAGATAATTCACGTCAAGATTGTCCCCGTCATAATCGCAGTTTATAAAGACTGAGTCCGCCTTTATTCCTTCGAACTCTGCATCTTTAATGAAGCCGCTGAGCTTCATCAGAAGGGAATCTTTCTTACCTTCGCCTTCCGCGAATATTCTCGCATCGCCCTTTATGTTCACACCTGTCGCATAGCCAGTTATTGTGAGGTTTTTGTCATACCCGTCAAGTTTGAATATCAGGGAGTCCCGAGTGGTTTTAAAACCCGCTTTGAGAAATCCGCTGTTGCCTGATATAGAGAATGAATCGACTGCAAAAAGATTCTTTCCGAATTTCATCTCAATGCTCTTGTCAAGAGAGTAAGTGTCAAAATCTGTTTTTATGTTTAGTCTGTCGATCATCCCGGTTCCGCTTGAGTAATCTTCGCTCAAAGAAAATCTGCCGCTTGCTCCGAATGAGAGAATCTCCGATACTCCGTCTATGTCAAAGTAAAGATTTTCATTCTCCTTTTTTGATTCAAAGTAAATGATTGAAACGTTTTTGCCGAATATGTTTCCGTTGACGAATGAGCCCTGGATCACACCCCTGTTCAACTTATTCTCCCTGCCATAGAGTGTTCCGCTTGAGCTGAAATATTCGAAAGTGTTCTTCTCGAAAAATCCATTGGTCATTTCAAGACTGTATGCGCATTTGTAGTCTTTTATTCCGCCAGAGAGATTTACTTCTCCGTTTAGATGACCTGAAAGGCTGAGGTCCCTCTTTAAAAAAGAGAGCGCTTCAAGAGAGAAATCGCTTATCTTCATCTCGACCTGCCCCCTCTCTTTCGCAATGCTTCCGTTGACAGACATGGAGCCGTCATCAATCTGCAAAAGTCCATTCTTCACTGAAAACTCTCTGTTTACATAGCTTGACGAACCCTTCAGCTTGATGTTCGCGAGATTTCCGTAATGTCCGTTCAAAGAGTCCACTATAAGGGTAAAGGATTCTCTGAAATCCGTCTTAAAATGCATGACGCCGGCGATGCCGTTATCCGCCAAATTTGTTCCTTTGATGAACTTCCCAAGATTTATCTTCGTCAAGAAGATGTCGAATTCACCGCCAAGGGAGTTTCCCGTTTCGATAAAGCCGGATAAATACGCAACGCACAGGGAGTCATTGACCTCAGCTCTTCTCACCCAGACGGTGTCTTTTTTCATTTCGGCGGAGAGAGAGATTTTATCAAACAAAAAAGTGTCCGCTCCGGCCTTAGAAAGATCTAATCTGAAGCGGACCTGAGGAAGTCCTTCGATTATTTGTCCTTCCAATTCAGCCTTTCCCAGAGCTGTTACGTTTGTTTTGAAAAGTCTTTGCTTGTTTGAATGAAATTGAAAAGAGCCTTTATTGATGAAAAGGCTGTCATCTTTATATCCGATTGAATTTTCAAACGTGAAAAATTCGCAGGAGAGGATTCCGTCATGGGACAGAGAATCGGATTTAAGAAAAATTTCCCCGTTTGTCTTTTTCAGATTGACTATTCCCATAAGGTCGCAGTTCTCTATCCTGTAAAGCAGGTACCCCTTCTTTCTGTTGAATGACACTACCGCATTAAGCGAAATGTTCTTTGCGTACAGAGTATCATAGTAAAGGTTTATTCTTCTCAGAGATATCTCCCTCGCGCTTATGCTGAACGGCACTGCTTTAACAGCTTCTGCGATTGTGTTGTCGGTTCCAAGAGCTGTGGATTCCGCCGCTGAGTTTGAACTATCGCTCTTTTTTATGAAAACGCACACAGAGTCAAGGAAAAGCCTTCCCACCTTTACTTTTCTGAAAAGCAGTGCGGGCAGGTCAATGTCTATCTCTCCGGTGAAAATGTCAGAATCGACCTTTTCGGAGCGCACCTCCACACCTCTTATTGAAAAATAATTCCACTTTCCCTTTATCTCGGAAATGTGACAGCTTCCGTCAATAGATTCCGAGAGCATTGATTCAAGTCTCTCTCTGACGAAGTTG
>JAQVDU010000111.1 GCA_028698175.1 bacterium
GTTTTATTGTGCGCTAGTTTTTCTGCTACTGACGTTAATATCGGGCAATTATTTTTAGTCTTTGCTCAAGGTGCAATCTACGAATTAGGTTTCTTGAGCTTTGTCATGGTCAATATTTTCCCTTTACATGTCAGGCGCATCCTACGTATCAAAGAGACCGTCGGCAGGAGTGCATATAAGAATGGGATTGCCTCCATCAATGTATTTTGTCTCATTCGGAAACATTCCGTCCGGTTTCTCCGAACTTCTAAAAAAGGAGGGAATCGGAGAATTCAAAATAAAGCTCACCAAGAGCTTTGCGGGAATGACTCATGAGAGGGGAATGCTGTTCAGCCAGAGATATAAAAAATCAAAAGTGAAATTCGTCTCGACCGGCGAGTTCAAAGCGGATTTGGCGGCAGAGAGGATAGCTGAAGACCATTTAAACGACCTCAGCAGGTTCCGCAATGAGGCGGAGAGAGTCTTTTCAAGGAGAAAGCCCGAATTTGTGCTCCTTGACGAAGACAGAACAAAGTACAAGAGGGTTCTTACCGAGGAGGCGTCAAAAGCAGGAGTCAGAACGGTTGTGATGCAGCACGGTATAACGATGGAGCATTTAAACTCAGGAATACCCTTTGCCGATGATTCATTCACGCCGCTTTATGCCGACTCCTTCTTCTGCTGGGGTGAGAAGAGTCTGAGATACATGGAGGAGAAGCCTGAGAACAGTGGAAAAATAATAGTTGGAGGTTCTCCGAACCTCTCCTTCTGTTTTAACGGGGAGCGAAAAGTAAGGGATGTAGTCATAATAGACCAGCAGTTCCAGTCGGTCGAAGAGGAGAGGAGTCTGGCATACGAAGAGCTGATAAAAATGCTGGAGAGTAGCAATATAGATTATGCGATATACCTGAGGATGGAGCACAACAGGGACTATCTCACAAAGCTGACCGGAGGAAAGGTGATTGACTGGAGAAGGAACGGAGTGAGGGAGGAGATAAGGAAGAGCAGAGTAGCCATCGGATTCACGTCCACAGCCCTTATAGAATCTCTCTATCAGGGAGTTCCGGCGATTTCATACGATTACATGGAGAACGGAGACGTTCTCGGTCTTGAAGGGGGAGCAATCTCCTCTGTCTCTTCCACTGGCGAAATAGGGAAAAAGATAAAGGAGGAGAGGGAGATTAAGAGGAGCAGAGAGGAATTTGTCGATGCAGCAAGAAAACATATAGCATTTGAGGGAAGCGAATCTCTCGCCAAGATGGCAGGGGAGGTTTTGAAACCAAAATGAAGAGAATCCTCTTTGTTGACATTTCTCCCTTGAGGGGAGGAGCTGAGGTCTCTCTTGAAAAGATTCTGGAGAGGCTCGGCTCAGGCGAAGAGATATTTGTCATGGTGCCGAGGAGCAAAAGCGGTCTTCTGAATTTCAAAAGTGCAGAAGCGATAAGGGAGGATATTCCGTTAAGAGTGCTTGCCGATACAAAGGCATCCCTGTCATCTATCTTCTCTGCCGCATTTCTCTTTTTCAAAGGGATGTCCATAAGATGCGGACAGGACATAGTGGTCACAAACACGTTTAAGTCTCACATTCTCGGGCTGGGCATAAAGGCGAGAAACAGGGGGACAAAGTGGGTGATATACGACAGGGACGTGCCGGAGAATATATTTATCAGACTTCTGAAAAAGATGCTGTACATTAAGAGCGACTACGTGATATTCAATTCTTTATTTCTTAAGAGAGAGTGCAAAGACCCGTTGAATTCCGAGGTCGTCTACAACATAATCGACATTCCCGAAATAAGAGGAGAGAGAAATTTCAGCAAGATTCTCTTTGCGGGAAATCTCACCTATGAAAAGGGATTTGACAGGACGCTTCAGGTCTTCGGCGAGTTTAGAAAGAGAGTAAAAAACGCCAGGCTGGTTGCAGCGGGAGATGAAGGGTACGGACACCCTGTCAGACACGGCAGCGAAGAAGATGTCGAGTTTATAGGGTATGACATTAAGGGAGAGTATCTGAGGGATGCTGGATTCATTATTCTCTTAAACAGGCGTAAGGAGTCATTCTCTAGGGCAGTTGCAGAGGCGATGCTGTCAGGCGCTGTTGCGGTGATAATGAAGGGGAACGGGATGGATGATTATGCGAACAACGGAAATTCCCTCTGCTTTGAAGAGTATGACGCGGAAAGGATCGCAGATAGGATGGCTGATGCCTTTAAGAGCGGCGAAGCGCACGAGATTGCAGAGAGGGGAAGAGAGAGCGTGAAGAGACTTCTCGATGCGGATTCTACTGTGCGACGCCTCCGTGAAATATTTGAAAGAATAATCCTGTAGAGACGTTGCATGCAACGTCTCTGCAACATGCATGCAACGTCTTTGCAAAATATCACATAATCATAAATAATCTGACGGAAACAGAATAATAAAATGCTTGAAAGGGTAAGAGGGAGGGTTGTCTGAAAACCCTCCCTCTTGGGGGAGTATGAAGAAAACTAGTCGCTTGCTCTTCTTATATATGCCGGCTTTTCGATATCATTATCCTGCACAAGTGTGCGTTTAACGTCCAACGCCGAAAGTATCTCCTCTTTTTTCTTGGATTCTTTCTTTGCGGAGTTTTCGAAAAGTTCAAGCGTCTCCGCCTTATGCTGAGGCTGAGAATTCTGCTTGTCTCTCTCGATTCCGGTTGCCACTATTGTAATGCGGATTTCATTGTCAAGTGCATCGTCGAATGACGCGCCCCAGTTGATATCTGTATTTTCGCCGGCTCTCTTCCTTATTATTGCCATTGCGTCTTCAATGTCTCCGTAAGCCATATTCGACGGACCGGTAAGAGTGACAAGCATGGCAGAGGCGCCTTCAATTGAAGAATCTTCAAGTATGGGGCAGTCGAGTGCAATCTGAGCGGCGCTCGCTCCCTTGTCGTCTCCCTTGGCGGAGCCGACTCCTATGACTGCGTCTCCTCTGCATGTCATGACGGACCTCACATCCGCAAAATCCCTGTTTACGAAACCCGGCCTGATAATTATGTCTGAGATTCCCTTTGCGGCATGGTAGAGAACATTGTCAGCCGCCTCAAAGAGCTGATTTAGGGGAGTTGTTTTATCCGAGATGTTTTTCAGCTTCTCATTTGGAATGACAAGCATCGTGTCCACAGCCTCCTTAAGAGAAATTATACCGTTTGAAGCGCTGTTTATTCTCTTCTTTCCTTCGAATTCAAATGGCTTGGTCACTATGGCGATGGTGAGTATTCCAAGCTCCTTTGCGATTTCTGCAACTATCGGAGATGCTCCGGTGCCTGTAGCTCCGCCCATTCCCGCTGTTATAAAGAGCATGTCCGCCCCTTCAATTGCCTCCCTTATTTCATCTTTTGACTCCTCAGCAGACTTTTTTCCCACGTCAGGGTTGCCACCTCCTCCAAGTCCTCTTGAAATATTTTTTCCGATCTGGATCTTCACTGGCGCCTTGGATACTGAGAGAATCTGCTGGTCGGTGTTGATGCTTATGAAATCCACTCCGGAGAATCCGTATGATATCATGCGGTTTATTGCATTTCCTCCGGCACCGCCCACTCCGACGACTTTGATTCTCGCCGGCTGAATTGATTCTTGCACTGGTATGAACATTTTTCTCCCCCTTGTGATATTTTACAGTTTAAACATGTCTTTGAAAAAGTTTAAAAATCTGCTTACAGATCCGTCAAGTGAAATTTTTCCGCCTGTGCGCGGCGCACCGGACTGCCTGAAAAGGTCGGCCGCATAAAGAAGCATTCCCACGCTGACAGCAAAAGAAGGATTGTTGAGATTGTCTGTTATTCCGGAAAGCCTCTGCGGCGTTCCTATTTTGACAGGAACATTTGTTTTCCTCTCAAATCTTTCCTTTATTCCCTTGAGATTAGCAGTGCCTCCGGTGAGGACTATTCCCGCATTGAGTTTGTGGAATAATCCGCTCTTCTCGATTGATTTGGAAGCAAGCTCAATAATCTCATCAACCCTCGGAGCAACTATTTCGAAGAGCTCTGCGGTCGATATTGTCCTGCTCTCCCTGTCGTTGAGTCCCGGAGCGGTGAAGGTCTCCTCGCTCGAAACAAGCTCCTTTAGGCATGAGCCGTATTTCAGTTTGATTGATTCGGAATCATTCCTTGTGAGACGGAGTCCTATGGATATATCCTTTGTTATATAGTCTCCGGCAACGTCGATTGTGTCAATGAATCTCAAAGCGTCATCATTGAAAACGGATATCTTGGTTGAACCGCCGCCAATATCTATAAGAGCGACTCCCAAATCCATCTCTTCTCTGTCAAGAGTGGAAGTGTAAGCTGCCACATGCTGAGAAATAAGCTCGCTCGGTTTGAACCCGCTCCTTTCCACGGCATTGTTTATATTCTGAATCAGAATGTTCTGAACTGCAATAACCATGGTCTCCGCAGATAGCTTCGAGCCTAAAAGCCCCACGGGATTCTTTATATTGGTCTGATCATCAACTGTAAACTCCTTTGGAATGACGTGCAGTATGTTGCTGTCTATTGTCAGCACAACTTTCGCCTGCGCAATAACCCTAACTACATCCTCTGCGGTTATCTCTCCGCCTGCGCGCTTTGTGGCTATTATTCCCTTGCTTGCTATGCCGATTGTGTCGCTTCCGCCTATGGAAACAAAGATGTTCTCGGCTTTCTTTCCGGCCATTATTTCAGCCGACTGGACGGATTCTTTTATTGCGGAGATTGTCAGGTCGATGTCGACGATTCTGCTCTTTGCCATACCCTGGTTTTTGGCATTGGCAAATCCGCTGACATTGATCCCGCCGTTCTCGTCTATTGCGGCGATAAGAGTCTTTACGCTGCTGGTTCCGATGTCAAGCACTGTGATATCCATATAACCTCACTTTTTATTTTTTTACATAAATTGCGTTTTTAAATCTGAAGTCGAGCACCCTGTACTCAGACTCCGCCGCCTTTTTCAAATCCGGGAGTGATTGTCCGGGCGAGATTATCACGGTTTTTCCCTTTTTAAGTTTTACGAAAATATTGGAACCTGAGAATTCGACGTATTTTATATCATCCCTGTGCTTCATAAGCTGTTTGTAGATTGTGGGCAGACCCGAAATATCGAAGATGGATGCTATATTTTCTTCAGGAGTGAATACAGAGAGATAATTAACGCACTTTTCGGTAGCTGTATATACAGTCAGATCATTGTTTATGACGCGGCTTGAGTTGACGAGAAACATCGGCTGACGCCTGTAAAGAACAATCTTTAAAGTGGAGGGGAGAATTTTTTTTACAGCTCTCACTCCGTATTCGCTGTTTTTGTTATCAAAGATTTTGCTTATCTCTTCGTTTTTGATTTTGTTGAGGTTTTTTCCCGCAAAAGACGAGAACATGGA
>JAQVDU010000112.1 GCA_028698175.1 bacterium
TTCCGATCTCCGAAACAGCATCCTGTAAGAAAGCATGAGCCGGATTTGTCATTTGCGTTTAATGAGAAAGCTTATGCTTCAACAAACGCAGTCTTCGGCGTTCCTTACAGGATTTTAAACAATAAAACAATAGAAATATACCCCTATGATTATATACCGGCAAAAAACATGCTTATAGCAAGGCGATTATATTACGATTATCCTGAAAAGAATGTGAAATCGGCAGATGACAGAGTTTTAATCGTCTATGGCGATATATTTTCTCTTTATGAAGATTCTTTGAGGGATTATTATTCAAAGAGGGGCTACGTTTCTGAAGCATTTCCGCTTTCAGTATGCGGTTCTTCGGTTTACGGGATAGACAGTTTTCTTGAAAACCAATATTCTTCAGAACCATATTCTCATCTTCTGTTAATAGGCAGTTCTTCTGTTATTCCATATTTTTCAGGAAGCGGAACTGATTATCCAGCAACAGACCTTTATTACTCGCTTATGGATACATTGGATTATTTTCCTGACATTAATGTTTCTCGCCTTCCTTTCAGCGAACCTGGCGAGCTTTTTGATTACCTTGAGAAAACGAGAGCAGAGTATTCCGGCAGCAAAGAGAGATATTCGGACAAGGCGTATTTCATTGCATCAAATGACGGGTACTACCACACAGTAGTGGAATCAACCCACGCTTATTCGATGCAGAGGCTGAGAAGCGATGGATATGACTGTGATTCACTTTACGGTTTCTACGTTTCCGGAACACCCATATCCGAAGCTTTGAGAGAGGGAAGAGAGCTCGCCGTATATTCCGGGCACGGCTCTGCGTTCTACTGGGTAGGACCATCCTTTTATGATACTGACATTGACACGCTTTTAAATTCACCCAATTTTCCGGTCGTTCTTTCTTTTGCATGTCTCACAGGGAATTATGCATATACCGATTTCTTCGGCTACAACTGGCTGAAGTCCGGCGATAACGGGTCCGCTTCTTTCATCGGGTCATCACAATACACTTACTGGAGCGAGGACGACCTTCTTCAGAGGTCATTCATTGATTCTCTGACCGGGTCATTCTCCATCATAGATGCTATGAATAAGGCAAAAAAGGCTTTCTATGGGGTTTACGGTGACGTTCCGATTACGAGGGGTTATTTTGAAAGATACAACTATTTTATGATGCCTGAAAAGTATTCAGGCAATAAATCGGTTTCACAGTATTCATTTGTCTGCGACAGGTATCAGCCGCTCTCCTTGGGAAATGCAGATGCTTCGGCATTATTTGAGGGTAATCTCGACAGGGAATCCTTCACCGCGCTGTTTTATAATGGAAGTATCGCCGACTCTTTCTATTTTTTCCTGCCTTCGGATTTTCAATATGACATTTCAGGTCTTTTGATAAATGTGGGAGATTCAGTTCTTCTTACAGATTACGTTCCGGGCCAGACATACAATGAAAGATGGGTAAAGATGATAGGCGACGGCTCTTTTGTATCTCTATTCTCTTATGACCTTTCTGATTTTAAAATAGACACATTCTCTTTTGACCTCACCTTCAAGAATTTTGGAACAACACCTTCAGAGAGTTCAAGAGTTGAAGTCAGGGGGCTTGACGAGTCCGTCTTCAGAATAATATCTCCTGAAATTTCATTTCTCTCTCTAAAAAGCGATTCATCAGTTATGATAAAGGACGGTCTTGTCATTGAGATTGAAGGCTACAGTGATTCTGCATTGACTGCCGTATGCTCTCTCTACACTATAACCGGAGCGGATTCGGTGTGTGAAATAGTCTCTCTCGGATTTTTAAGACCGGAATTTGAAGTGAAATTCGAAGGAGATATTTTTGCAGATGACACGATTCAAAGCATAATTCTGGGTGCATTTTCGAAGGTTATGCTATCCGTAGAAAATTTGTCATCCCTGAAAATGAAAAACGTAGATGTAAAATTGTCCTCAAAATCCTTTACATCCGCCGATTCAATAAAAACCATTGACTCTCTCTCTTCAGCTGAGAGCAGAATGGTGTACTTTGATGTTTTTGCTTACTCTTCATCAGAACCCGTGTGCTCGCTCACTGTTTCTTTAACTCTCGGGAATTTCTCTGATACCGTTCTGCTCATTGTGCCCACGGCATTCAAGAACTCTTCAATGTATCTCGGACCGGTAAACGGGTGGTATATATATACAAATGAGATGACGGATTTCGAAAACAGTCCTGTATTTGAGAGGATTGAATTGGATTCATTCGCCTTCAGGCAGGTTGAAACGCGCGATGACACCACTCTTTCAATAAAACTGCCATTTGAATTCTCTTTTCAAGGCATAAGAAGCGATTCTCTGTTCTTCAATACTAACGGGATACTCTCTGTATTTGATATACCGGACGAATCATACCTTTTTGAGCCTCTCCCGACATCTCATATTTCCAATCCTTCTATTTTCGCATGCTGGACCGACTACAGATGCGAATATTATGACGATTATTTCCAAAAACCATCGGATGCAAAGAATACAATCTTCTCTTACTTTGACACATTGAACTATAGATATTTGATATATTACAACAAAGTCAAGGCAGACGGCATGGAACACTCTTTCGCACTCTGCATAGACACTTCTGAAGTAACTGTCCATTTCTACGAAATGCCTGAGAGCAATTCAATAGTCTCTGGAATCCAGTTTGATTCCGACAGTTACCTTTCATACTCCGTTGACACTACAGGAAGCGGCGTCAGGAGAGTGAGAGAGAACTTGTCCGTTAAATATTCGCCTTTTGAACCTAGGTTAAAAAACAAATTCACTCTTCTGTACGAGAAGGATTTGAACCTGCCTCACATCGACTCGCCCCTCCTGATGAAGAGAGGGTCGCTTTTGAAGATATCATTCAATCAATCATCATTCTATGATGTCTCAGTGTATGACGTTTCTGGTCGCCTTATAAACAAACTATATGAAGGCATAATGCCAAAATCGAGAGTATCTTTCGCTCCTCAGCTTTCCGGCGGAATATTCTTTGTAATTATAAAAAATACCGAAGGCGCTATCCTTAAAAGAAAAATAGTTGTGCTTTAAAAAAGAAGAATCAGGCAGATGGCATATCCAAGAAAAGAGAGAAGTTTTAAAGGATTGGATTTTATGTTTTCCGAAAACTGGGCCAACGCGCCCTCCTGAATTCTGTTTTTGGGGGAAAACGGATTCTTTATTCTTGCTGATTTCTTTACAACCCTTGAGGTAAGAGACGCGACTTTGTTGAAGTTTTCTTCAGTCAACTCCGGATAATTCAGCCTCTCGCTTGGAATTATAGAATCAAAGGACTCTGCATTACCGATAAGAATCACTCCGCTGAAGTCTTTATAAATAGAGGAGATTCTACCGTTTCTATATATTCCGGTCGAAAATAACACAGAATCAATTAAAAGAGATAGTGAAAGCGAAAGATTTTGAAGAGCAGGTGAATATGAAGAGGAGAGAATAAGAATCTTCATTCCTTTCTCGAATTTGAAAGCTTGGTTGAAAGAGTTATCGTCAGAACATAAAAGAAGAACGGAATCCGGAGATTCAAGAGGATACAGGACAATGGTTGAATCTCCTGCGCCGTTAAAACTGATTACGGAATCCTCAGTGAAAACTTGAAGAGACCAATTATCCAAAAAAGAAGAATATCTTATAATGCTCACAATGAGAGAATCATTCTTAATGATAGCCGTGTCTATGCCAATGTCTGTCATGTTGTCAAACCCGAATGTTGCGCTTTCTTCGTTGATGATATTCTTTTGATCATTTGAAGTTATTATCAAAGGTCTGAGAGGATAATAAAACTCTTTTGCCTTTTTATATTTTGAGATTTTATTGAATTCGGCAAAATTAGCTTGTTCGTCTGAAATGAACACAGGTTTTGAATTCTCGATGAAAAACGAATCCGAGAGGAGCAACACAAGCAAAAAAACGGCCGCAGATAAAGCGGCCGCTTTTTTAGCATTTGAAATCATCAGAATTTTACGTTCATTTTTTTAATGTTTTCTTCGAATTTTGTCTTCAGCATTTCAGCCTGTTTTTTATATCCTTCTTTGTCTTTCCACGTGTTTATCGGATTTAATACTTCATTTGGCACGTCCGGAAGCTCTGTAGGTATTGAAAGTCCGAAGAAGGGCTCTGTTTCAAACTTTATCTTATCAAACTCGCCGGTTAGAATAGCTTTTACCATTCGTCTGGTGTATGCGATTTTAAATCTTGAACCCACTCCGAATGGTCCGCCGGTCCAGCCGGTGTTAAGCAGATAGACGACAGAACCGTGTTTTTCAATTTTATCCTTAAGCATTTCGGCGTATTTCTGGGGATGAAGCAGCATGAAAGGGGCTCCGAAGCAGGTTGAGAAAGTTGCCTCCGGCTCTTTAATCCCTCTCTCTGTTCCGGCAAGCTTGCTTGTGTATCCGGAAACAAAGTGCTCCATTGCCTGCTTGGTCGTCAGTCGCGCAACAGGAGGAAGAACTCCGAAGGCGTCTGCTGTCAGAAAAATAACCTTTTTCGGATGAGCGCCCATCCCTGAAAGGTCGGCATTCGGAATGAAAGAGACCGGATATGCGCCTCTTGTGTTTTCCGTGAGAGATCCGTCATCAAAATTCGGTTCACCCGAACTGTTTAACACTACATTTTCCAGCACTGACCCGAATTTTAGCGCATCGTAAATCTGCGGTTCATTCTCTCTCTTTAGGTTGATAAGCTTCGCATAGCACCCGCCCTCAAAATTGAAGACGCCGTCCTGGGACCATCCGTGCTCATCATCGCCTATAAGCTTTCTCTCAATATCTGCCGAGAGAGTTGTCTTTCCGGTGCCGGAGAGCCCGAAGAATATCGCCGTATTTCCTTTTTCGTCTGTATTCGCTGAGCAGTGCATTGGAAAAATGTTTTTAAAGGGGAGAAGGTAGTTTAAGGCAGAAAAGATAGATTTTTTTATTTCTCCGAAATACTGGGTACCTCCGATGATAATGATTTTTTTATCAAAGTTGATTATCACGAAACATTCGGAATTCGTCATGTCAAGCTCTTTGATTGCATACATGCGGGGAAGACATATTACGTTAAGGTCTGGAATGAAATTTTCAAATTCCTCTTCTGTCGGTTTGATAAGCAGTTGAGAGGTTGCAAGCGCCTGACTGGCAAGCTCGTTTATTACTCTGATCGAATAGCCGTGTTTGCGATCGGCTCCGACGAAACCGTCAAAGACGAAAAGGTCTTTGTTCTGCATGTACCCGAGCATCTTCTGATAGAGGGAATCAAAGATCTTTTCTGAGATTGGCACATTGACCTTTCCCCAGTTGATATGCTTC
>JAQVDU010000019.1 GCA_028698175.1 bacterium
TCCCGTAAAATTAGAGTCCCTTGAAGCTATTATCCTAAGAAGGGTTGATTTTCCGTAACCATTTGCTCCGATTAAGAATATCCTGTCCGTGGGCCTCACGACAACTTCAATGTCCTCAAGTATCCTCTGCTTGTCATAGCTCTTCTCTTTTATTTCCACCTTAAATCCGATGTCCGAGCGCAGCACTTCGTCGCGCCTTAAAAATGAGACCTCTTTCTTTGAAAAATCTTCGAGAGATCCGAGTTTGTCGTCTATTTTATCCACAAATTTCTGCCGTGATGACGCAATATTCACTTTCTTGACATTGTCCTTTATTCTCGCTATCATCTCTTCAAGACGCGCCTTCTCTCCCATCAGATTTTCTCTCTCCTTCTCTGTCTGAAGGATAGCCGCCTCTTTCTGATTTTTGAAAAATGAATAATTGCCGTTGTATTTTTTTATCTTTTTATTGTTCAGTTCAAGAGTTCTTTCGCACACGCTGTCAAGGAATGCTCTGTCGTGCGACACTATTATGCAGAGTTTCTTGATTCTTTTAAGATACTCCTCTACAAATTTAATTGACGGCAGGTCAAGATGGTTTGTCGGTTCGTCAAGAAGAAGAATCTCTGATTCGTCGAGAAGAAGCTTGGCGAGGAAGAGGCGCATTTTAAACCCGTATGAAAGTTCGAAAATCCTCTTGTTCGCTTCTTTTTTGAATCCGAGCGATTCGAGAACCTGTATCACATCCTCCTTGAGCTTGTACCCGTTGTGATTATTAAATACCGACTCAACCTCCGAAAATTCATGCAGAAGTTCAAGGTCTGGGCTCTCTGTATTCTCAAGCTTTTCCAGCAGCGCGTTGTAATTATTATAGAATGCGATATTGCTCAAAACAAACTCATGGGGAAGCATGTCAACATCATCAAATGACATTGCCTGCTTCAAATAAGCGATCTTTCCGGAATTGGAAATTGAAATATTGCCGTCTTCCGGTATCAGATTCCCTGAAACAAGATTAAAGAATGTGGATTTTCCTGAGCCGTTTCTTCCCACAAGTCCGTTTTTGCAGTCGTCTATCGTGAGCGACGTGTCACTGAATATGGTCTGCGCTCCGTAAGAAAATGAAAGATTGTTTATCTGAATCACAGATTCTCCGGATGCCTTCTAAAATAGGTTTGGCTCTTAAGGTATTCGACTTCAAACCTCTCTATCTGGCTCTTCATCAAGGCGATGGGAACCGTTGCAAAGGTTTTGTTCTCTCTGAAGTCATTGAGAGTGGAGAGAAAATACTCTATCTCCTTTTTTTTCATCTTTTTTGATACGTAGCCGAATGCATGGAGAAGTACATTTTCTTCATTTCCCTTTGTTATGGGGCGCTCCATTATTCTCTTCATTGATTCAAAATACGTACTAAAGAGCTCTTCCTTCGTAAATTTCTTCTGATTGCCGAGCATGTTCCCCAAAATTCTCATCTCTTTCTGGTTGTAAGCCATAAAGAGAAGTTTGTTCGTCTCATGGAATTTGAGAAGACTTCTGACAGAGGTGCTCTCTTTTGCCTCTCTGAAGCGCGTGAAAGCAAAGAGCTTCGTTAAAAAGTGCTCCCTTATTCTCTCGTCGAGAAGACGCCCCTCATCCTCAATCGGATAGCCGGCGTACTTCTTCAAAACAAAAGATGCAAATACTCCTGAATGCTTCCTGTCTATTTCAATCCCCCTGGCGCTGTAGAATTTTACGTCCTTGATTCCGCATGAAGGAGAGCGTCCTTTGAGTATTATTCCGTCAGGCTCATTTGCCGAGTCAAGGAATTTTTGCGCGAATTTAAACATCTTTTCCGATAGTATCAGTCCGCTCTTTGGCTGTATCAGGACTTCTTCTTTTTCTCTCTTCTCGAGCCGGATGGGATTTCTCGGAACGGATAATCCTATTTCGACCTCCGGACACACTGTTGAAAAGGAGCAGTGTTTTTTCAGCTTTTCGACTATTTCGCTTTTAATCGTGTCGCCATTGTACCTGCAGTTGTCGAATCCGAGGCACTTTGAAATCAGAATCAAAGGTTTTGTCATTTTATGAATGAGATTATATCGATTGACATGATGAAAATGAATGCCACGTATGCCGATTCTATCAGGTAGATTATTCTGTAAATGGTGCGAAATCTCCGCGAGAAGTTAAAATTGAAATTGCGCCTGAGGATTCGCGCCGAAATCAAGATCTGGAGAAGAAGACCCGGAAGGTAAGCTATTCCGATGTGGATGGGAAAGACTCCTGCAAAGGATATGGCGAAATAGTAGAATGCAGAGAGACAGAAAAAAAGAATCGCGATTATGAAGGTCGTTCTGGGGCCGAGTCGAACCGATATTGTCTTTATTCCGGTCTCTCTGTCAACTTCATAATCCATTGTCATGTGGTTTATATGGCCTGCAACCTCCATAAGCCCGAAGAAGATTGAAAAGAGCATTGCATCGGTCGAGATATAACCCGAGGCAAGGTAAGAGCCGAACATTGAAAGGAAGGGCATAGTCATCATGTCCAGTACATAGGGTACAAACCTGCCTTTTTTGAGCATTACTGCAGGATGGGTGTAAAGCCCCCAGAAGAGCATAAGGAGAATGAAGATTGCCGCGAAAAAATAATGTATCATTAATGAGAACAGAATTGTCATTATGAAAAAGAAGACGGAGACGTAAAAAAGAAATTTAGTGTTTATGCCTTTGAATTTTTCATCGAACTTTTTCTCTTTGTCTTTGAGGTCCTTCTCAAAAGTCGCATAATTGTTATAAGAGAGAACCTGTGAGAGAAAAGAGAAGAGAGCCAGACCCCCAAATACGGTTCCTGATGAAACGTCTATTCTTCTCTGAACAAAGCCCATGTAAAGGAAGCCGGCCGCTCCCATAAGGAAGTGCTGAAAATTTTCAAACGGTCTTATTGAAAAAAATAGGGAGCGAAAATAGTTTTTCAGATTTTCCATTTTTTCAGTATTCCCTCAGATGCGATGACTCCGGATATGGCGGCTCCCACGATTCCTCTTGACTTACCCGCTCCGTCGCCTGCAACGAAGAGGTTCTCAATGTTTGTCTCCATGTTTTTGTCTGTCTCATAGTTAAGAGAGTAGAATTTTATTTCCGGACCGTATATCAGGTTCTCTTCTTTAAGAATCGTATTTCCGAATATTTTATTGAGCTTTATGAGCCCCTCCTTCAAGGATTTTACAATCTTATAGGGATATGCCATCCTTATATCGCCAGGCGTGACCGTATTTCCCACTGAGAGCGTCGGAATAACCCTGTCATACCACCTTGAACTGTCAAAGAATGTCTCTCCCTTTGACCTCTTCTCGTCGAGGAAATCCCCTACCCTTTGCACGATCGGCAATCCGCCGCCGAGTATGTTTGTAGCTGATGCGATGAGACGTCCGTAAACGAACGGGTCCGTAAGCGGCTCTGTTAGATTGACTGTATTAAGAAGGGCGAAGTTGGTGTTCTCTGTCTTTTTGTTCTTGAGAGCGTCTCCGTTTACGAGTTTAAAGTCGTCATAATGCTCAAGGGTGACCCTTCCGCCCGGATTGGTGCAGAATGTGCGCAGTTCATTAGAGTATTTTGTCTTTATCTTGAACTTGGGATCATATATAAGGTCTGTTATCGGATATGATTCCCTCCTCATCTCAATCCTTATACCCACGTCAATTCTCTTTCCGTTAGAGTACTTTATGCCTATTTTTTTTGATATGTCTCTAAGCCATTTGGATCCGCTTCTGCCTGGAGCAAGTATAAGATTCCTGCAGTGAAAATCCTGGTTATTGTCGCTCGTCAGTTCAAATCCGCTGTTCTCCTGCTCAACATTCTCGATGTTGGTCGAAAGCGTGAATGACACACCCTCTCCTTCGAGATATTTTCTGAAACTCTTTATTACGTCTTTTGACAGGTCTGTTCCTATATGGCGCTGAATTGCGCCGACAAGGAGAGCGTCATTTCTCTTTGCCCTCTCAACCCACTCCTTATATGACTCTGCATTCTCTCCGTATAACTCCTTCGGAGCATTGAATTTCAGGAATATGGAATCAATCTCTTTGATGAGCTCTAATGCCCTCTCCCTTGTCAGAAAGAGATCATCAAGCTCCATGCCTATGTCAGGAGTGAGATTCAGTTTGCAGTCATTGAGCATTCCTCCCGACGGAAAGGGATTCTTATCTATTATCAGAATTGATCTGACTTTGTTCTTTACAAGATTGTAGGCAGAAAAGAGCCCTGCCGGCCCTGAACCAACGATTATCACATCATACATAAAATTTATTATATATTAACCCGCGCGCATAGTCAACTGTTTACAGAGAATGTTGATAAAGAAGATTAGAGGTGCCAGGTATGATGTCAGTTACAGGTTGCAAGTTACAAGTAAAAAGTTAAAAGTTACAAGTTAAAAGGCAATTCACGTTGAGTAAGATTTCATCTTTACACTTCCGAATGAGAAACCTGGCATTAGCGCTAAGCAGTACCGATGTTTCATATAATTATTGGGGACAGCACGAAGTACTGTCCCCACAGAAGTATTGATGCACGAAAGTAGGAAGTGAATATAATATTGGGGACAGCACAAAGTACTGTCCCCACCAAGTACATCATGTGGGTTGGCTGTAGTTGTTGGATTGCTGTTTTCAGCATTCCAACTCTAACCCATCATGATATGCTGCCGGTGATGATGTCCGAATGAACGCTATGCTTCCTGCCGCCAGTTGTATTGTATTTGTTTTGAATTTATTCCGATTGATTATGCAGGGCGGACACTTAGGGTTTGCCACTACGTATCAATCCGGAAAGCTATTTAGCGGACGGAATTTTTTCTATCTGCTTTTTTATTATTTCAATTATTTTGTCTTTGTCTTCCCTTCCGAACCTCACGTAGAGTCCGCGAAAATTTTCAAGACGGTTAGGCGAAACGAATGGAGAGAGAAGGACGCCTGCATTGTCAGGATAGTATGATTTGAACCTAGAAAACTCATACACTTTTTTCGTGAAGAGAAACTCGACTTGGACTCCCTTATCATCAAGAGTGAATGTCGTCGGAAGAACAAACTGCATAAATACTACAGCAGAAACGAGAATGGAGATTATAAGTCCCACCCAGGAGAGCTCCACAAGCCCCACCAGGAGCATAAGAAGAAATCCGAGAAAAGCTATTACCTTTATTATCGGTCTTGAATCCCTTGCGGGAAGAGATACCCACTTTAAACTATCCATGCATGACCTCTTTCAAAGCCTTGCGTATCCTCTCTCTGCTCAGTTCTATGTGTTCGCTTATTATCTTCGTGCCGCTTAAAACAGGCATAAAGTTGGTGTCTCCCTCCCATCTCGGCACAAGATGAATGTGAAGGTGGCTCGTAATCCCCGCTCCTGCGCACTTTCCGCTGTTTATGCCCACGTTTATACCCTCGGGTCTGTAAGCTTTTGTTAAAGCCTTGTAAGCAGTCTGCACACCTTTGAAGAGAGATGCGAGTTCTTTCTCTGTCAGCTTGTCGAGATTTTTTCCGTGTTTTGTCGGCGCAACCATGATATGTCCGTTTGTGTAAGGATACTTGTTCATAACAATTATAATATCCTTTCCTTTATATACAAGGTACTTTTCCTCCGGAAAACAGAAAATGCATTTTTTTTCTTTTGCTGTCTCTTCGCTCGCTATGTACTCCATCCTCCACGGCGCGAATATTTTTTTCATCTTTCCTCCGCTGATTTTATTTTTCCGTAAACTCCGTCATAACCCTCTTCAATTTTCACTCTCTGCTTTCTCACTGTGATGCAGAAGTCGGCGAATTCCTGTGTGAATGTTTTCGCTATTGTTTTTTCATCTGCTGTGACCTTTATCTCCATTTCCGGCATCTTTTCAAGCATCTCTCTTAGAGCATCTGATTTTTTATGCTTTGCGTTGTCTGTTGCAACGAACATTTTCACGTACTCTTCGACAGGAAGAACGTAAAAAGATTTTTTGTCGTATTTTCTGTCTGAACGGGGAAGAGATTCTATTCTGTTGAATACTCCTTCCGTGAGTTGCTTTTGGCACACAGGACAGATTTTCATTTGTTTGTTTGTCTTGAATGAGCATTTCCTGTGTCCGGTCAAAAAATATTTTCCCTCCTGTGGAAAGAACTCGACCGTTCCGTAGATTCTCCTTTCCTCAAGAATGTTTTTTAATTTGACTATTGTCTCGACATTCTCGTTCACAATAGTCGCTTCCCTTCCTATAAGCTGTGGAGAGTGCGCATCCGAGAAGGAGACAAACGAGAAGGACGCCGCGTCTTTGTTCATAGAGCACATATACGGGTCTGATGAAAGGCCTGTCTCCAAAGCCGAGATGTGCTTTTGTATTTTAGTAGGTATAGAATCGTATCCTGATTTTCCTCCGAGAAGTGAGAAGTGTGGGGTCCATATATGAGCAGGAATCAGAATAATGTCTTCCGAGATGTTTTTCATCATCAGGAAAAAATCCTCAATCCCTATTTTCAGTATCGGCCTACCGTCGGATTCGAGCTTGCCGAAATCTTTCAACATTCCGCGCGCCTTTTCTACTGACCTGAAATCGGGAAAGAGAACGAGCACGTGGATTCTTCTGCACTTTTCTTCATCCCTGTATATTAGAGAGACCTCAGCCGAAAGAAAGAATTTTGCTCCGAAGAATGAGTATAATCCGTAACTCTCCTCTTTCAGCAGTTTTGACGCCTCCTTAACATAAACTCCGTGAAGTATGTCTCCAGTGGCAACGTAATCCACTCCTTTTAGTTTCGCATACTCTGCAAAGGACTCTATGCCTCCCTTTTTTGAAGACGCTAGAGAATGCTTTGTGTGAAGATGAAGGTCGAGAAACTCTACTTTATGCATACTGCCATTCCCCTTTCGGAAGTGCGTTTAAGCCCGTTTGTCGTGAGAAAGTGGTAAAGGTGCTTCTCTCTGAATCCTGAATTTGACAGGGAGAATGAAAGCTCCTCAATATCTATAGCCCTCTCCTGAAATATCATCCTCTCCTTACTTTTTTCGAATTCCACAAGAAGGTCGAGCGTGCATATACGCCTCTTTTCATCATAGCTCGTGTTCCAAGTCGATTTAAAGCCGTTCCCGTCCCTGTACTGGGTGTGGGAAGCAAATGCGCCGAGCCCGAAATCCGTGTTGAAATCGAACATGAATATTCCGCCGTCTTTGAGGGAATCATAGGCGGAGAAAAAAAATCTCATCAGATCCTTTTCATCAATATGATTCACAGTATCGTACATGCAGAGAGCCACGTCAAACTTCTCTTTTAGAGGAAGGTTTCTTATGTCGCCGCACAGAATGCTGATGTTTCTTCCCAGGACCTTCTTCTGCGCCTCTTGAAGCATCTTCTCTGATTTGTCTATCAAAGTCACGTCAAAACCCATCTCGCAGAGGGGAGATGCGACATTACCCGTTCCTCCTCCGAGGTCGAGAAGGCTGCTGCCGCGCCTTGAATGCTTTATGCTCAGCTCATTGACGTACTTTGCCCATTCCCTGTATGGAATGAACTGCATAAGTTCGTCATAAATCTCTGAGATCGCATCATAGTCGAAAGAGAGTCCCATCACACTTTCAGCGGTTCAAAATTGGTAAAATCGGCATAGTGTATTATGATCGCCTCTCTTGTTCTTTTTGACAGGTCTCCCTCCTTCGCATGCATGGCTATGATGTGAGTCACGCTGTCAGGAAGGGAATGCTTGAACGAGAGAGCCGCTCCGGAGAAGGGATGGCGCAGGTATTTTCCGCAGTCGGAGACAAGGAATTTGCCGTTCTCTTCTTTGTATTCAAGAAGTTTCCCTATATCATGTAAAAGACCTCCGGCGACAATGAGGTCAAGGTCGACAAAATTTTCGCCGTAGAATTTGTTCAGAGTCTCTCCCATCTTCAATGCTGTGTTTGTAACAGCCCTCGTGTGTGTCACTATCGAGACCTTTGTGTTTTCAATTAGAAGTGTGAATGGTATCCTGTTTAAATCTTCATTTCTCCATCCCCCCTTCAAAACCGCCTCTTCAATAACCTTCTCCACCGAAGCTCTTAAATCGCCATTTTTTACAAGACCTATCTCGGGAAAAATCTCATTTATCTTCATAATCAACTCCTTGTTTTTATTTTACTTATTATCTCCATAACCTCTTCAAGGTCTTCCGTTCTGTTTATTCTCTCTTTGTACTGCTTTGAATAAGGCACTCCCTTCATATACCAGTGAAAGTGTTTTCTCATTTCGCGCAATTTTTCCTTAATGTTTCCTCTGCCGCATGCCGCCTGATAGTGCTCTCTTAGAAGGTCCATTCTCTCTTCAAGGGATACTTCTTCAAAACTGCCGGTCATGATAAAACTTTTTATCTGAGAAAAAATCCACGGGTGTCCGAAGGCCGCCCTGCCTATCATTATCGCATCTACCTTTGATTCCTCCCATAATTTTTTTGCCTGCTGGGGGGTCTTTATATCTCCGTTTCCTATTACGGGAATAGAGACCGACTCTTTGATTCGTTTGATTTCGCTCCAATCCGCTTCACCGGTGAACTGCTGAACTGCAAGGCGTCCGTGCACGGCAATAAATGAGACGCCGCACTTTTCCAGCACTTTAGCTATATCAACTCCTCTGACGCTGTTGAACCCAATGCGGATCTTCGCGGAGACAGGCAGTCTTGTTGACGACACTACTGCAGTGACAATGTCCTTAAGATGCGAGAGGCTCTTCAGGAGAGCTGAACCGTAGCCCTGTTTGATTATTTTCGGGACGGAACATCCGAGATTGATGTCAATGAAATCAGGATGAAGCTCTGACGCCGACTCTGCCGCGGCAGACATCGCCTCTATCGTGCCTCCGAATATCTGTATTCCGTATGGGCGCTCTTTTTCTGAAAACTCCATAAGCTTAACCGTCTTTTTTGATCCCCTCATCAGTCCGTCTGCGGAGACAAGTTCGCTGTACGAGACATCTGCTCCGTGTTCCATACATATTTGTCTGAAGGGTGAATCTGTAATACCTGCTATCGGGGCAAGAATTATCTTACCTTTTAAATCCATCTATTCTACTGTTGTGTCAGAATCAAAGTACCCGCAAGGGTCGGTCCTGTCTTCAAAGACCCTCACCTCATAGTGAAGATGCGTTCCTGTCGAGCGGCCGGTGCTGCCCATGTGACCAATCATCTGGTGCCTCTTGACTATATCGCCCACCTTGACCGAGAATTTGTTGAGGTGCGCATAGACCGTTATATATCCGTATCCGTGGTCAATCTTCAATGTCTTTCCGTATCCGGCGAGATAGTCTGCGTAAATCACCTTCCCGTCGGCAGGGGCATATACAGGCGGAGCAGACTGATTGGCAATGTCTATACCTGTATGAAGCTCGCTTCTTCCGTTAAAAGGGTCTCTTCTGTAGCCATAGTCGCTTGTTATGCTGCCGCTAGTCGGAATTACCGATGGAGTGTGGGTTATCAGGTCATATGCATTCAACAGATTGCTTCCCACTGATGCAACGTTCTTCATTTCGAATTCAACAAGATTTTTTACCTGAAAGAACCTCTTGTCAACATTTTCAATGAGGCGTTTTGTCGGCATATCGAGATTGGATAGCCTTTCGTCATGGAAATCATAACCTCCTAATCCCAACTGCCTTAAATCTTCGGAGAGTTGATTGAGATTGGAGAGTGTGCGGATCCTCTTTTCGAATTCAGTTATCTTGTTGATTTGATCAAGATATGTGTTGAGCTGTTTGTTGGTGTTGTCTATTGAGTTTAGAAGATAGTCCCTCTTGGCGTAAATCTTTATGAGGGAGTCAGGATTCAGATTGTTTGCCTGAGCGAAGAATATGAGAGACAGAGAAAAAACAACAAAGATAATAAAAGCTGTCAAAGCGAAACTCACCTGTTTTCCGGTCACTTCCAATGTCAGGGGTTTGTTGCTTGCTTTGAACTCATTGTCTATGATTATAGTCCACTTTCTCATAGTTTAGAATTATACAGTTTATTTATTTTATGTCAAGTCAGTTTTATTAAAAAAATAAAAATCAAGATTACCTATTGACAAAATGGAAATAATCGGTAAAATATGGAGAAAAATGGTAGAAATTGGAGAATTATGGAATCGAGAGTAAGATTTATCGGATTCAAGTTCGTAAACATTGAAGAGAATGGCAGAATATCCATTCCTTCAGTCTACAGGGATGCAACCGAAGCTAAGCTCTTCTTCATTGTGCCGGGTTCCAACAAGGTTCTGCACATATACCCTGAAGAATCATTCCTCAAGCTAGAGGATAAAATATCAAAGCTTGAATCCGAAGAGGACAGGAAAACAATCACTGACTACATATACTCCAATGCAGTCTCTATAAAGAGGGATTCCATGTGGAGGATTTCAATACCCCAGCACCTAATAGAATACGCATCTCTCAAGGAGACAGTAAAAATAGTGGGCGGAAACGACAAGCTCGACGTCTGGGACCCTAAACACCATGACGAATACAACAGGTCACTCCTTACCGAGGGCAGCGCAACCTTCAAAAAGATAGGAATATAAAATGAAAAAAACCCTATTCAAGAAGTCGACGCACATCCTCATTAAAGTCAGCGGCGTTATCTCTCAGGAGGATCTCGGAGAGCTTAAAGAATCCCTCGCAAAGGGAGCAAAGGATTTTCTGCCTGTGATACTTGATTTAAGGCAGGCAAAATCAGTTTACTTCAAGACCGGCCTTCTTCTAAAGGGCATGAGGAGATACTATCTTTCCAGATGCATTCCGCTGAAAATTATCTGCACGGACCCTTACATATTATCCGTGCTTTCGCTCTTTGACTGCGAAATTCTCTATGATACGACAAAAGACCTGAACTCGGCGAGAAATCTTGTAGAGATCAAATTCTGAAAATGAACCACAAGCCCGTGATGCTCTCTGAAGCAGTTTCGTTTTTAGAGGTGCAGGACGGGAAAAGGTATCTGGATCTCACGGCCGGATTCGGCGGACATGCAGCTGAAATCCTGAAAAAAATCCCAAACGGCGAGCTGTATCTCATAGACAGAGACGACGACGCTTTGAATCACCTTAAAGAGATCTTTTCAGGAAAAGAGAATGTGCATATTATGAAAATGAATTTTTCAAATATTTCTTTTTCAATTAAATTTGACGGCATACTGGCTGACCTGGGGGTCTCTTCTTTCCAGTTCGATTCATCTGAACGCGGGTTCTCATACAGGTTTGACGCTCCCTTGGATTTGAGAATGGACAGGAGCGAGAAGAACCTTCTTGACGAGCTTCTGAGCGGCGATAAAAGAAGAATAGCCGAGGTGATAAAATTAAATTCGGACGAATACCAGTCGGATGAGATAGCGTCGGAGATAAAGAAGAGGCATGAATCCGGAAGATTAAAAACAACGTTCGATTTAAAACAGGCAATTATTGACGGCAAAAAGAACAGGGACGTGAAGCGCGGCTTGAAGAGGGTTTTCATGGCATTGAGAATGCACGTCAACTCCGAGAGAGAATCGCTTCAGGCTATGCTGGGCAAAATTCCTGACAGCCTGAATGAGAACGGAAGGTTCGTCATTCTCACGTACCATTCCATAGAAGACAGAATGGTGAAAGAGTTCTTTAAGGAGTCCTCGGCCATGAGAAGCGTCACAAAGAAAGTCATTAAACCGTCTTATATTGAAGTTATGGAAAACAAGAGGGCGCGCTCGGCAAAAATGCGCATCTATGAGAGAATCTCATGAAGTCCATTTTTAAACTCATCCTCATATGTTTTCTTTTTTTGGGCGGCTACTCTCTTTCGAGATTCTACATGATACGAGTCACGATGCAGAAAGACAAACTCGAGAAAGAGTATAAAAATCTCATCAATGAATCAAGAAGAATGGAATTCAGAATTGAAGATCTCAAATCCCTCGGAAGATTTGAAGCATTGGCTTTCGACAGTTTTAAAATGAGATACCCTTCAGGCGAAGATTATGAGTCCTGTAACGAGAAATATACACAAAGATAGCCAGCAGACAAACAAAAAGATGAATGTCTTTTTGTACATCATTCTGCTGATAACAGCGGTGGTGGTCGCGAAAATCGCGTCTCTTCAGCTTTTCTCCTTCTTTGCGTACGATAAAATCGTGAATTCCAAAAATACAATCAAGATATCAGATATGTCGGAGAGAGGAGATATTCTCGACAGAAACGGAAGAGAGATAGCCACTTCGATTAAGACATTCAATCTTTACGTGATGAAGCCAGCTATGAACAGCGCTTCAAGCGTGGCAGAGGTGGTTTCATCCGCCGGCGTGCTATCTTATTCCGATGTATTGAGCCGTTTGAATTCAAGAATGTCATACATCCCTATTTCATATGACATACCCGAGCAGGCGGCATTTCAGCTGAAAAACAAGTACCCTTCAATAATAGTGAAAGAAGAGAAGACAAGATATTATCTGAATCCGCACATGTATTCGAACATAACCGGATTCGTGGGAATCGACAACTGCGGTCTTGAAGGAATCGAATATCTCTATAATGACGAACTAAAAGGAAAGAACGGATACGTGATATATCAGAAAAAACCCAACGGGAAAATATACAAACATCCGGGCTACTCCGATAAACCGTCGGTTAAGGGAGAGAACATAGTTCTGACAATCGACAAGAATTTTCAGGAGATAGCTTACAGTATAGTCAGGGACTGGTGCGATAAATACAAAGCCTTAAAGGGGTCCGCGATTATCATGGACGTGAAAACCGGAGAGATATACGCAATGGCGGATTATCCGACATACAATTCAAATCTCCACGGCAAAGAGAATCCTCAATTATGCAAAAACACTTCCGTGGTCAATCTCTTTGAGCCCGGCTCTATTTTCAAGCTCATACCCGCTGTGAGCGCGATAGAACACAAGCTGATCAAGCCGGGAGAGATATGCAAGTATGAAGCGGATACTCTCAGAATAAACGGAAGGAAAATCACGGATGCGCATGACCTTGACGTCCTCTCTTTTGAAGAGTCATTCATTCTTTCAAGCAACATCGGATTTGTAAATATTGGCGAGAAAATCGGAAAGGAGAATCTTTACAATACGGCGAAAAAATTCGGAATCGGTTCAAAGACCGGGATAAACGTACCCGGAGAGCAGAAGGGATTCTTCACGAACTACGACAAGTGGATTCCTGTACATTTCGCCAATATCTGCTTCGGCCAGGGACTGAGCGTCACTGCGGTTCAGATGCTCTGCGCTTATAATGCCATAGCCAACAGAGGCGTGTATGTCAATCCGAAACTTGTGAAGAGCGTCGGTTCTTCGTCTCTCTTCAAAAACGTAGAGAAGAGAGTCGTTTCAGAGGATGTTGCCTCCAAAATGAACGACCTACTTGTAAAGGTAGTTTACGACGGAACGGGAGTAAAAGCAAAAGTCAATGGAGTGACTGTCGCCGGAAAGACCGGTACGGCAGAAAAGGCATCGCAAAAGGGCGGATACATGAGAGGAAAATACATATCCTCTTTCATAGGATACTTTCCGGCCGATGACCCGAAGTTCATTGTAATGACAATCATAGACGAGCCCAGGGGAATGTACTGGGCCAGCGAAATAGCCGCTCCGATGTTCGACGAAATAGTCACAAGAATAGTCAATCTTCCCGATTACAGGCATATAATGATTGATTCAAAGGAGAGAGCTGAAAATGAGGCTCGCAAAGATAATAAACGGTCTTGACCTTGAAATAAAAAACTTCAAAGACGTTGAAGTGAGCGGGATATCCCTGGACTCAAGGGATATAAAAAAGGCGACTCTCTTTGTGGCCGTGAAGGGAAAGAATCTTGACGGGAACAAATTCATAGGCAAAGCCGTAAAGAAGGGGGCTTCTGCGATTCTGACAAGCGAAAAGAACTCAACCGACTTCGGCGTTCCGGTAATATTTACAGATTCCATAAACAGAACCGTCTCTTTGATGGCTAAGAATTTTTATTCAAATCCTCTATCCGAAATCAAAGTCATAGGAGTGACCGGAACGAACGGAAAGACAACTACGACGTACCTTCTTAGAAGCATCTATGGTTCTTCAGAGAGGACAGGGGTCATAGGCACTATAAGGAATATAATAAATAATGAAATAATACATACGGAGAATACCACTCCAGACCCGGTCCGACTCTTCAATCTCTTCGCAAAAATGAGGGACTCCGGAGTCAAAAAAATCTTCATGGAGGTTTCAAGCCACGGATTAAAGCTGGACAGGGTCTTCAGTATTGAATTTGACGCGGCAGTCTTTACGAACCTCACTCAGGATCACATGGATTTTCACATGACTATGGCAGATTACAGGGAATCCAAGGAAAAACTCTTCAAAATGCTCAAAAAAGACGGATTCTCTGTCATAAACGCAGACGACAGAAGCTTCAAACACTTTGTCGAGGCATCATCGCCGCGCGATGTTGTCACCTTCGGCGTAAGAAACAGGGATGCGGACTGGGTGATTGACATAAAGTCCCTGACCCTTGACGGGAGCATGTTTACAATCACGGAAAGAAAATCGAAAAAGAGTTTTGATGTCTCAATACCCCTCGTGGGAGACCATAACATCTATAATTCGGCATGCGGATTTATCACCGCGTATCGCATGAAGAGAAGACCTGCGGAAATCATAGAGGGGCTTAAGAATGCCTGTCAGGTCGACGGCAGGTTTGAAAAATTTTATGATGCCAGAGGATTTTATGCCGTTGTGGATTATGCGCACACGCCGGATGCGCTCGAAAGGCTTCTCCGCACGGCAAAGCGACTGACAAAGAACAGGGTGATAACTTTGTTCGGCTGCGGAGGAGACAGGGACAGGGAAAAGCGCCCGATTATGGGAAAGATAGCCACTCATCTCTCCGATTATGTGATAATTACCTCAGACAATCCGCGCAGCGAGAATCCGGAGTTAATAATAAAGGACATATTAGGCGGCGTTAAGGAGAAGAACTGGGTGGTGGAGATAAACAGATCAAGAGCGATAAAGAAGGGATTCATGATGGCTAAGAGCGGAGACACGCTGATTATTGCCGGAAAGGGCCATGAGGACTATCAGATAATAGGAAACAAAAAATACCACTTTGACGATAGAGAAGAGGTCGGAAAAAATCTGAAAAAGTAGAGAAAAAAATGGAGAGTATGAAGTCTGAACTAATTGCAAAGGCATCTTGCGGAGAATTGATAAATTCAGCAGGAAGCGAAATCGTGACCTCCGTCTCGACTGACAGCAGAACAATTTCAAGCGGAGCTCTCTTTGTTCCCATAAAAGGCGACACTTTCGACGGGCATGATTTCATAGAAAAAGCATACTCTTCCGGAGCAGTTCTTGCTCTCTCTTCAAAACCACTCCAAACGCGTTCTCCGTATGTAAGAGTCAACGACACTCTTGTATCACTTCACAAAATAGCAAAAGAGTATCTGAGTAAAATCAACTGCTCGAAAATCTGCATCACCGGCTCGACAGGCAAGACTACTGCCAAAAACATTCTCGCCTCGTCTTCACCCGCAGAAAACACTGTGGCTACTGAGGGAAACACAAACAATCTGATAGGGGTGCCGCAGAATATATTCAGATGCGATAAAAACACCAAGAACCTTATTTTAGAAATGGGAATGAATACAGCAGGAGAGCTTGAAATTCTGTCAAACACGGTACGACCAACCCACATAATAATAACCTCGATAAACAACTCCCATATCGGCAACTTTGAATCCTTTGAAAAAATAATCGAGGCAAAATCAGAGATACTCTGCGGATATTTGTTCAAGGAGAGGCCAATAGTTATAAACGGAGACGATTCAAAAGTTCTCTCTTACTTCTCATCTGTCAAAAATGCAACCTACGGACTTAAAAACAAGAATGATTTCTCTCCTGATTCCATGGTTATGAAAAAATCATCCAGCGAAATAACCATGGAAGGTGAAAAATTTGAAATCAAGATTCCAGGACTGGGAGGCATTTACTCTTTTCTTGCTTTGTACGCATTCATCAAAACCTTCCCTGATCTCTCCTTTGACATTCGGAGGGGAATTGAGAACTTCTCAGAGCCCTCAAGCAGAATGAACATTATCCCTCTCAGGGGAATAACTCTTATAGACGATTCTTACAATGCGTCTCCGGCCTCAATGGCAAACGCCATTGACGTTTTATCGAGATTTACTTCAAGGAGAGTCGCAGTGCTATCGGATATGCTTGAGCTCGGCGAATCTTCGGTTAGAATGCACAGGGAGGCCGGTGAAGAACTGAATACCAAATCCGTCGACATGCTCATAGCAGTCGGAGAGCTCGCCATCCATTATTATGAATCATTCAGAGGCGAAAAGCACTACTTTGAAAACAGAAGCGAGATGGAGAAGAGCATCTTTTCGCTTTTAAAGAACATGGATGCAGTGCTTGTCAAGGGGTCCCATTCCACCAGGATGCATGAGACGGCAAAAAAAATAAAGGAGCATTATGCTTTATAGTCTTCTTTCAAATCTCTTCGCCGACATCGCGCTTTTCAGGTACATAACCTTCCGCTCTGCTATGGCGGCAATAACAGCGCTGACTGTCACTTTCTTTTTCGGAAGGCAGATAATATATCTGATAACAAAACTCAAAATAACAGAAAGCATAAGGAAAGACGGACCGCAGACGCATCTTGTCAAGCAGGGAACCCCATCTATGGGGGGAATAATAATCATACTCTCGATTCTATCAGGCGTTTTGCTTTGGGCAGACCTCAAAAACCCGTTTATTCAGGTCATGATTCTTTCAACTCTTGGATTCTTTCTGCTCGGATTCACGGATGACATAATAAAACTGACAGATAAAAAGGGAGTTCTGCCTCTTTATAAAATACTTTTCCAGTTCGTAATAGCCGGAGGCATATGCCTCTTTATGATGAAATCGGGCAACTATTCGAATCTCAACACTTTCACAAATCTGCTGTTCATCAAAAATCTGATGATAGATCTGTCGATTTTCTTCCTCCCCTTCGTAATTACAGTGATCATAGGAACCACCAATTCGGTAAACATCACTGACGGGCTTGACGGACTCGCGGCAGGCCTTCTTGCGATTGCATTCTCCGTATTTGCGGTGATAATTTATATATCCGGCAACAGAGTCTTCAGCGGTTATCTGAATATGATGTATATTCCCGGGATAGGCGAACTGACGCTCTTCATAATGTGCAGTGCCGCCGCCTCCCTCGGGTTTCTCTGGTACAATTCCCACCCTGCCGAGATTTTCATGGGAGATACCGGCTCTCTCACCCTCGGAGGCATACTCGGCACTGCCGCTGTGCTCTCCAAGCAGGAGGTGCTTCTCTTCGTCGCAGGCGGCGTATTTGTTCTGGAGGCTCTCTCTTCAATGCTCCAGACATCGTATTTCAAGCTGACAAAAAGAGTTACCGGAAGCGGAAAGAGAATATTCAGAATGGCTCCCCTTCACCACCATTTTGAGCAGATGGGACTTAAGGAGACAAAAATTGTCGCGAGGTTTTACATACTCGGAGTGATATTCGGAATACTGGCTCTAAGCACTCTAAAGATAAGGTAAATATGGTAAAAGACAAAAGATTCTCAGTCATCGGATTCGGAAGAAGCGGACAAGCTATATCCAAGCTTCTTACGGCAAAACAGGGAATCGTCTTTGTTTCGGATTCTAAACCCATGTCAAAGGAGCAGATGAAGATAATCGCAGATTACCATTTAAGATACGAGACGAGCCACTCTGAAGATATACTCGATGCCGATTATATTATTCTGAGTCCGGGAGTCCCGGACACAATAGAGATGGTCACAAGAGCCGCCTGGAAGCGGATCCCTGTCCTGTCCGAAATTGAAATTGCCTCTCGGCTTATGAAAAACAGATTCGTATGCGTCACCGGAACCAACGGAAAATCCACAACAGCATACCTGACCTATCAGATACTGAGGATGCTCGGAGTGGACTGCGATCTGGGAGGCAACATCTCCCCGGGAAAATCTTTAAGCGAAATCGCGATAAACGAGCCGGACAAAAATAGAATAATAGTCCTTGAACTCTCTTCATTCCAGCTTGAGCACATTGTCAAGTTCACGCCGTATATCGGTATGATAACCAACATATCAGATGACCATCTGGACAGATACAAATCGATAGATGATTATCTCAACGCAAAGATGCAGTTGTTCAAAAATATGAAGGATGAAGGGTACAGAATCCTCAACAAGGATGATTCTTCCCTTTCAAGAATAGAACCGGCGTCAAACACATTGTACGTTTCGGAAAACGAAGTAACAAGGGGCGCATTTCTGAGAGGAAAGGAGATAATCGTGCGTTTCAACGACAAAGAGATGGCCTATGATGTTTCCAGGTTCCCTCTTATCGGCAAACACAATCTCTATAATCTGATGTTTGCGTTGCTCTCTGCCGTGGCTGTTCACAAGCACTCCCCGTCACTGTCGGATAGATTCGGCGAGATAAAGGGGCTTGAGCACAGGATGGAATTCGTCGCAGAAATAAACAATGTGAAAATATACAACAATTCAATGTGCACGAATCCCAAGGCATTTGTCGCTTCCCTTGAATCTTGCGGATTCAATCAGACGGTGATTCTCGGCGGCAGAAATAAAAACTTCGATACGGATATGATAATCAAAGCAGTAATAAAATACGCCAAGAGAGCATTTATCATCGGCGAGGTGCGGGAGTCGATAAAGGAGCTTCTCGACTCTGAAGGGTATTCCAACCATGCAACGGCTTCAACCCTTGAAGAGGCTGTTGAAAATGCTTTAAAGAGCGCGGAGAGCGGTACGACAATCAACTTCTCCCCGGGTTTTTCGTCATTCGATATGTTTAAGGATTTTATCGACAGAGGAAACAAATTCAAGGAGATAGTAAAAAAGCATGTCTGAAGACAAAAGAATACTTATCCTTGTGATAGTTTTGGTCCTCTCGGGGCTCTTCATACTATTCAATGCATCCTCCTTTATGGCTTCTCAGATGAAATCATGCCACAATGACCCATTCCATTATGTCAAGAAACAAATAGTCGGCATATTGATAGGGGGGGCGTTTCTTTACTTTTTATACATATTCAAGCTTGAATACCTTAAAAAACTCGCTCTTCCTCTGATTATAATTTCTCTTTTCCTTTTAATTCTTGTTCTCGCTGTAGGTAAACAGATTAATGGAGCGAGAAGGTGGATTGACCTTGGGATAACAAATTTCCAGCCGTCGGAGATGGCCGAATTTTCCCTTCTTATCTATATTTCAGCATTCATTTCATCCTATAAATCCTTCAATAAATCGCATGCAAAAATCATCGGCCTCCTCGTTTTGTCGTTTTTGATTATACTGCTTATTGCTATAGAACCAAACGTATCGACCGCCATACTCGTCTTTTTCTTTGTGATATCTCTTCTTGCTATATCGGACATTCCCCGCGGATACGTGATAACTATGGGCGCAGCCGCTCTTTTTACCATCCCCGTTTTTATTTTGAAATACTCTCATGCTATGGCAAGGATCAGAATGCTTTTTGGATCTTCATCGTCAGAGCAGTGTGAAAATTCAATCCTCGCAGTCGCAAACGGAGGCCTTCTCGGAGAGGGCATCGGAATGGGAAAATTCAAGCTCTTTTTCATTCCGGAAGTCCACTCGGATTTTATTTTCACCACTATCGCCGAAGAGATGGGATTTATAGGCAGCATGATTCTCATATCTCTCTTTATTCTGTTTTTAAAGATGGGAATTGACGTCGCAAAATCATCCTACAACTCGTTTCATAAAGCTCTCGCGTACGGAGTGTCGATTATGATTTTTACGAAAGCCATCGTGCACATAGCGATTTCCCTTAAGCTCGCTCCGGCAACAGGACTTGTTCTTCCGTTCATATCATACGGAGGAAGCGCCATGATATTCAATCTGGGCATGGTGGGCATTCTTATGAATATCGCCAGGGAGAACAGAATTGTCAGGTAAAAGAAACCTATTGATCTGCGCCGGAGGCACCGGAGGACACATCATACCTGCGATAACGATAGGGCTTTCGCTTGAAAGATTTAATGCGGTTTTTGTGTGCGGGTCGAGAAGCATAGAAAAAACAATCTATGAGGAATATAAAATCAAACCCATATCGCTTGATCTCGGCTCATTCTCTGTTGTCGGATACGCGTTAAAATTCCCCAAAAACCTTTTAATGAGTTTATTGCTCATCAAAAGGATAAATCCGTCTTCCGTTCTTGTGGCAGGAAACTACACGTCCGGTCCGGTGGGGCTGGCGGCCATACTTTTGAACAAGAAGCTTCTCGCCATCGAGCAGGATTCTCTCATCGGAAAGGCGAACAGGATTTTTGCAAAATTCGCATACAGGATTTTCACGGCTTACCCTCCGCCATTCAGACACATAGACAACAGAAAGGGTGTCTTCACGGGCCATGTCATTAGAGATGGAATCAGATTTCCTAAGAAGAATCTCGATGACATTGAAATAGAATCAAACAGAAAGAAGGTTCTTATTATCGGAGGAAGTCAGGGCGCCTATTCAATGACGAAGGCATTGGTGTCAATCCTCTCTGACGATGATAAATATCATCTAATAGTAGTCGCAGGTAAGAGTTCGGATAGATTTGAAAATAAAAGCAATGTTACAGTCCTTCCCTACTACAAAAACATGGGCTACCTTTACTCTTTGGCTGACATAATAATCGCCCGCTCCGGAGCACTCTCCGTGGCGGAAATAGCATACTCAAACAAACCGGCCCTTTTTGTTCCGCTGCCGTCGGCATCAAACGACGAGCAGACAAAAAACGTCGCGACTCTTATGAAAACAAACATTCAGTTTGATTTTATTCCGGAGAGCAGAATCACAAAGGAGGCTGTTATCAGGAAGCTTGAGAGGATAGAGAATCTCCGCGGCGTCAATTCGCAGAGCAATGACCGATTCATTCAACAGATAAAAATTATCGAGAAATATGTTTAAGAATATATATCGCATTCATTTTGTGGGCATCGGAGGCATAGGCATGAGCGGCATAGCTGAGGTGCTCAAATCAATGGGATACAGCATAAGCGGCTCAGATATAAAGGAATCGCAGATAACAAACCATTTGAAGAGCATTGGCATAATGATCAATATCGGACATTCGGAAAGAAACGTCGGGGATGCAGACGTGGTGGTTTATTCATCGGCAGTCAAAAACGACAACATAGAGCTTGTATGCGCAAAGAAAGAGAAGATACCGGTGATTGGCCGCGCTGAAATGCTCGCAGAGCTTATGAGAATGAAGTTTTCCATCGGAGTCGCGGGAACTCACGGCAAAACGACAACAACCTCTCTAATAGCAATAATCTTCCACAACGCCAAACTTGATCCCACGATAATAATTGGCGGTCAGGTAAAAATATTCGAGGATGCAAACGCAAAGCTGGGAGCCGGAGAGTACCTTATAGCAGAGGCTGACGAGAGTGACAAATCTTTCCTCAAGCTCTTCACCTCAATGGCTGTTATCACCAATATAGACGAGGACCACCTTGACAATTACAAAGACCTTGAAGAGATAAAGGACCATTTCGTGAAATTCGCAAATTCCGTTCCTTTCTACGGAGCGGTGATAATGTGCATGGATGACGCCAATAACGTCGACGTCATGGACAGAATAACATCCAAAATAATAACTTACGGATTCTCAAGAAAAGCTAACGTGAGAGCGACTGAAATCAAAATGAAGATTCTCGGCTCAAAATATCAGCTTCTCTCCAGAAACATGCCTCTCGGAGAGATAACCCTAAACATACCGGGAAGACACAATGTGCTCAACTCCCTTGCGGCCGCCGCTGTGGCTATCGAGATGGAGATACCTTTTGAAGCGATAAAAGAAGGGCTCGGCCAGTTCAGCGGGGTAAAGAGAAGATTCGAAATTCTGTATAAAGACGACAAAAAAAACATATTTATTGTGGATGACTATGCGCACCATCCGGCTGAAATATTCACGGTGATTAACTCTGCCCGCAATATGGGAGATTACAGAGTTGTGACGGTTTTTCAGCCGCATTTATACTCGAGAACCCTCTCGCTCAGGGAGAGATTCTCCGAAATACTCTCTAAATCAGACATCTCCGTGGTTACTGACATCTACCCGGCAAGGGAGGCGCCGATTCCGGGAGTGACAGGAAAGATTCTCTTTGATGAAGTAAAAAAGAATCTCAATGATAATGCCCATTATGTCGAAGATAAAAACAACCTTCCGTCGTATCTGAAAAAATTCGCGGCAGAGAACACTATATTTCTTTTTATAGGGGCAGGAGACATAAACAAATATTCAAAACTTTTTGCCGAGGAGCTTTCAGGTGAAAACAATTAAGGATTTCTCCCTTAGAAACGCTTCATACATAAAAATCGGAGGAGAATCGCTTGTTTTGTTCGCCGAAAACCATGATGACCTGAAAGAAGCTTTTTCCATGAAGAATCCGAAGATTCTGGGAGCCATGTCAAACATACTCTTTGCGGCGCAGGCATATGATTCAACTTTTATCTCTCTGAGCGGAGATTTTGAAACAATCGAGCTTATAAGTCAAACTGAAGTGAGGGCCGGGGCCGGAGTAAGACTTTCATCTCTTCTGTCCTTTTTGAAAAAGAACCTTCTCTCCGGATTTGAAGAACTAGCAGGAATTCCTGGATCGCTTGGAGGGATGCTCTTCATGAATGCCGGAGCGAACGGTAAATGCATATCGGACAATCTGACTGAATTTGAAGCACTTTTCTCAGGAGCGGTGAAGAAGAAAGATAAAATCTTTTCATACAGGCATTCTTCCATTAATGAGCCAATTGAGTTCTTGACATTTGAATTTGAAAAGAGCTCAAAAGAAATAATTGAGGAGAAGACAAAAAATATTCTTGAAAGGAGAAAACTGTCCCAGCCGCTTGATAAGTTCTCTCTGGGAAGCGTTTTCAAGAATCCGTCTTCCGAACATCCTGCATGGAAGCTTATCAAAGAAGCCGGCATGTCCGGGAAATGCGTCAACTCAGTCTGTGTTTCTACCAAACATGCTAATTTTATAATAAATGAAGGAGACGGCACGGGAGAGGACTTCCTGACTCTTTCGGAGACGGTGAGAGAAAAAGTAAATGAAAAATTCAAAATAAAACTGGAATATGAAATCGAAATACTCAAGTAACCGCGGAGATTATCTTTACAGAGCTTATGCTCTGAAAAGCAAAAAGAAGAAAAAGGCTTTCGGCAATCTTCCTAAAGTCATTGTCACGGTCTTCTTCTTTGTCCTTGCCGGATTTTTATTCGTTTTCGGAGGAGGATATTTTCTCTCGCACAGTCCTCTCTTCTCAGTCAAAAAAGTAGCGGTGAGTGTGGCCAATGAGAAGACAATTCCTGAC
>JAQVDU010000113.1 GCA_028698175.1 bacterium
AAATTATATAAACAGAAGAAACTTTTGCAATAAAAACTTATATCGCTCTCCGAATATACGCTATCTGATCTTGAATACAAAAATGCGGAAAACACTCTCGCTTCAATGCAGGCTTCGTACGACATAGCAAAGGATAACATAAACAAAACCCTTATAACATCTCCCATCAACGGAATAATAACGGCAATCTACGTTGAGGAGGGAGAGAATGTCATCACAGGAACGATGAACAATGCGGGCACAGTTCTAATGACCGTATCCGACAATAACAAACTTCTCGTAAAGGCCAACGTTGATGAAACCTCGATTGTAAAAATAAACAAGGGTAATTCTGCTACAGTTACTTTTGACGCCTATCCGGAGACGACCTATACCGGAAAGGTATTTCAAAAGGCAAACAGGCCCACTCAGACTTCATCATCCGATACTGGCATCGAATATGAAGTTGAAATCCTCCTCGATGGGAAAAGCCCGGAGCTTGTCTCCGGAATGACCGGAGAGGTTAACATAACTACAAAGGTCAAGGAAAACGTTCTCACCGTGCCGATACAGGCTGTCATGAGCAGAAACGGAGAGGAGGGAGTCTTTGTGCTTAACGGAAATGTTATAAATTTCACTCCGGTTGAAACAGGAATAACAGGAAACATGAAGATTGAAATCGTGAGCGGCGGCCTCAAGGAAAACGACAAAATCGTCACAGGACCTTTCATCTCGATTAAGACGCTTCAGGACAAACAGAAGGTGAAGGTCTCTGACAAAAAAAGCAGACCCGAGAACAAACAGTTTAAAAGCGGAAATAAAAATTCTGAGACGACGCCTCCTCCCGGAATGTGATTATGTTTGAGCTAATACTTGAAAGCATTAGGGTCAGTTTCGAATCCATCAGAAACAACAAGCTGAGAAGTTTTCTGACCACTCTCGGCATAATTATCGGAGTGATGACAGTCATTATAGTCGTCTCAATAATCGCAGGTCTTCAGGCAAAGGTTCAGGAGGTCTTCTCCTCCATAGGCTCCAACGTGATTTACGTCGAGAGACACTCCTGGGTGAGCATGGGGCCGAATGACTGGAGAAGGATGATGAGAAATTATGTTGATTTCAATGATTACAGAATGGTCAGGGAGATGATGACTTCGGCAGATGAGGTCGGAATATCAATCAGCAGAAGATTTTCTGTTAAATACAAAGGCGAACGGCTTGATGTCATTCAGACATCAGGAGTCTCGGAAAACAGTTTCAGAATTAACAATGTCGCTGTTGAGGTGGGAATAGGATTCTCCAATGACGACATCAAATACAAAAGAAATGTCTGTATTATCGGAAAGGACATTCAGAAAAACCTTTTCAAGAGTGAAAATCCCATTGGGAAGACCCTCACAATTGACGGCAAGAAGTACACTGTGCAGGGTATAACCGAAGAGAAAGGCTCTGTCTTCGGGCAGTCAATGGATGAGGTTGTATACATTCCCTATACCGTCATGGTCAAATACTACGGAGAGGAGGCGAGACGCCTGTCAATTGAGGTCAGAAGCACGGTTCCGGATGAGACCATTGAGGAACTGAGATGGATAATGCGTCAATCTCACTCGCTCAAACCGAATGAGGAGGACAATTTTTCTATCAATACGTCAGATGCTCTGATGACCCAGTGGCAGTCCCTAACAACGGCGATATTCCTCATTATGATAGCTATCGGTTCTTTATCTCTTATCGTAGGCGGAATAGGCATTATGAACATAATGCTCGTCTCTGTTTCCGAACGAACGAGAGAGATAGGCATCAGAAAATCGATCGGAGCAATGGACAGAGAGATACTTCTTCAGTTTTTGTTTGAATCGATAACAATCTCTCTCACCGGGGGAATAATAGGCATATTGGCCGGATTTTCAATAGCATTCATAATATCCAAATTTTCAAACCTGCCTTTCGCTATACCTTTGTGGTCTGTGCTTCTCGGATTTCTATTCTCGGTCAGCGCAGGACTATTCTTCGGGATACTTCCCGCAAGAAAGGCGGCATCACTTGATCCTGTGGAGTGTTTAAGATATGAATAAAATAATACAGATGACCGATATAGTCAAAGAGTATCCCTTCAAGGGCGGAGTGGTGAGCGCATTGAGGGGGCTTACGTTTGAGATTGACAGAGGAGAGTTTCTATCGATAATGGGGCCATCTGGAAGCGGCAAATCCACGCTCATGCACATCGTCGGCTGTCTTGACCGACCCACTTCAGGCAAATATGTTCTTGACGGAGAGGACGTCTCCAAACATACAAACGACGAACTGGCTGTTTTGCGAAATAAAATGATAGGTTTTGTTTTCCAAAGCTATAATCTTCTCCCCAAGACGACTGCTTTAAGAAATGTTGAAATGCCAATGATCTACGCCAAAGTGGGAAGAAAGGAGAGACACAAGAGGGCGCTGGAGCTTCTTGACTTGGTTGGACTCTCTCACAGGGTGCACCATATCCCGTCTGAAATGTCAGGCGGAGAGAGGCAGAGAGTTTCGATAGCCCGCTCTATTGCAAATGACCCTGATTTTATACTTGCCGACGAGCCGACGGGAAACCTCGACTCAAAAATGTCCGATGAAATAATGGACATGCTGAGAAAACTAAATAAGCAGGGAAAGACAATCATGATTGTCACACATGAGCATGACGTGGCTCTAAAAACCGACAGGGTAATATATATCAAAGACGGGATGCTTGTCCAGAAGCTTTAAATAGTGGGCGGTCTTCTCTCTCTCTCTATAAATTCGCAGTATTTTTTATATTGATAATCGGAAGTCTCCTTGTACGCCTTCCCAAGAAGTTCCAGGGCTTCCTCTTTAAGATCCTTTCTGCCGGTGATAAAATAAAGCTCCATGAGAAACATCCCTTTCGCTCCCTTTGTTGATGCGGCATTTTCATATTTTTCAAGATTCTCTGACGCCTCTTTCGGATTTTTCTTCTCAGTGAACCGCTCCTTCACTATGAAGACCCTCGCATGTTCGTCAACATTTTTATCAACAGAACTCTTTTCAAACGCTTCATAGGCGAGTTTCTCTCCCCTTTCGCACTCATTCCGCATCAAAAGTATCTGAGAGAGGGTTATGCTTACCGACAAAAATAGGGATTTCAGCTTATACTCCTCTGTTATCTTCAGCGCCTCCTCTGATGATCTAGCCGCATCCTCTGTCCTTCCGGTCTCCATGTATAGTTTTGAAAGAGTGTCAAGTGCAACGGCAACTCCTTTGGAATCGCAGAGCATTCTGCTTATTTTTAGAGAATCATTCAGGTTCTCCTCTGCTTTGGCGAATTCTCCGAGTATGGCTCTGCATGAACCCAGATTTCCCAAAGCGATTCTCTCCCCCCTCTTTTCATTTATGTATCTGGAAAGTTCAAGCGACCTCTCAATGTATTCAATGGCCTTTTTCAGATTGAACCTTATTGATTCAAGGGCTCCCAGATTGTTCAGAATCACCCTCTCTATGTATTTGTCTCCAAGCTCCTTATCCAGTTCAAGCTGCCTGAGGTAAATTTCTTCCGCTTTATCAAGGTCTCTTTTAAAGAAACTTATATTGCCCATGTTGACTAAGGTCTGCGCAGAAAGCCTCTTGTCTTTCAGCTCCTCGGCTATTTTCAGAGCTTCTATAAAGCACTCCATTGCACTGTCGAACCTTTCAAGTTCCTGATAGGCAAATCCCTTGTTTACCAAAGATTCACTTATAATTCTCTTTATGTTGTTTTTGTGTGATACGCTTTGGCTTTCAATCCTGAGCTCTTCGAATTTTTCGAGGGCTTTCTCAAACTCTCCCAATCTTGTAAAAGCCACTCCCTGAAAATTATGAACGCTCATAAGCTTCTCAAGGTCGCTCTCCTTTTTAAAAATCCTCTCCGCCTCTTCAAAATCATGTAGCACGCTTCCGATTTCGCCCATTTTGAGTTTTAGGTAGCTGAGCTTCAGTTTGGATTCTCCTATCTGCAGGTCAGTCATCTCCTGGAAGCTGTTTTTAAGAGTTTGCTCCAGAATCTCTGCCCCTTTTTTCCAGCTGCTCGTCAGTTCAAATACGTTTACAAGACTTACTGTGCTTTTAAACTTTTCCCTGAAATCATCAGAGAGCTCTATCATTCTTTCAAAAACCGTCACTGCCTCGGAGTTTCTGAAGTTTTCGACCGCGAATTCTCCTGCTCTTCTGTAATTCTCTTTTGCCTTCATGGCGTTTCCGCCCCTGTCATAATGAATCGCTATGTCGTAATTCTTCGACATGTCCTCTTTATAGATTCTCTCAAGGGCTCCTGCGGCCATGATGTGGAGTTTTTCAAGTTCTTTTTTAAGCTGCATTTCATAAGCCGCGTCTCTTATGAGAGAATGCTTGAAAATATACTTGATTTCACTTAATGGAGACCAGATGCCGCTGTTCTCTCCGCTCTTTATTCCTTTGCCCAAATCTTCGCGAATAAGCATCTCGGAGAGTATCTTCACCTCAAACTCCGTGCCTATCACCGATGCTTTCTTGACCAGCTCCTTCAGTGATTTTTTAAGTTTGTCTATTCTTGATATTACCAGCGAATAAATCGTTGTAGGAACGTTTTTGACGTCTCTCTTCAGAACGGAAAATCCTCTGTGTTCGCCTATGAAATCATTCTCCAGGAGATAGAGGCAAATCTGCTCTGCATAAAACGGATTTCCGGAAGATTTGTCGAAAATGTATTCAAAGAGCTTTTTATCCGTTTTGTAGAGAAATCTGTCCTTCAAAAATTCAAACATTTCCTCTCTGTTGAACCGACTAAGCTGAATTTCGGAGAATTCGCCTTCATCGTTGTTTTTGAAGTTATCTTCGCCGTTCATCGGCCTGCATGATATTATGAAAAGGCAGTTGTATGAAGACATGTTGTGAATTATTCTTCCGGCTATTTTCTTTGATTCAGAATCAATGAAATGGTAATCTTCGAAGACAAAGACAACCGGCTTGAGGAATGAGATGAGCTTAAATAGCTCTATGAGGGCTGATTCGGTCAGATCGTTTCTCGCCTTCGCATCAAGGTTTTTCCATTTTTCAGTGAGTTCTATGCCTGAGAATCCCTTAAGAACTTCTTTAAATCCCTCCGACAGCACCATTGATTTTTTTGTCAAGGAGATTTTTGAAATGAGCTCATCAAGTTTTTTATCAAAATTTTTTGATAGCTCTCTGTCTTTATCAAGTTCGTCCGCATTAAAGAATCTGCGAACAAACCCGATGAAAGGAAAAAGGGATTTTTTGTTTACTTCATCAGCAGTAAGCTCGTACTTTGAGATTTTTTCGGAAAAT
>JAQVDU010000114.1 GCA_028698175.1 bacterium
TTTTTGCTTTACTTTTTCAGTCATTGCAATATAATTTTCTGATTATGAAGAAACTCAAAGTTCTGCTGGTCTCAGACCCCTATTACCCTTACCCTTCGGGAATATCCGAATACACGTTCTACCTTGCAAAGTACCTGAGAAAATTCGGTCACAGCGTGATTATCCTAACAACCCATTATCCTGGCGAAAAAGATGAAGAAGACCTTTTAAGGTTCGGCCGCGTTCTGATGATTCCGATGAATAAATCATACGCGACAATGTCATTCGGGATGGAAATACCTTCAAAGGTGAAAAACCTTCTTTTCAACAACCACTTCGACATAGTCCACCTGAACGGTCCGTTCCCTCCATCCATCTCATTCTTTGCGCTCCACTATTCAAAATCTGTCAACATAGCCGCATTTCTAAACGCCGGGTTTTCCTTCAATTCCACAGGCGCTGGCATTGCTAGAATGCTCTATAAAAAATATCTGAACAAAATAAGCGGAAGATTCGCTCTTTCAGAGACCGCAAGAATGGCTATGGAGCCCTACTTTCCCGGGGATTATGAAATAATACCTGCAGGAGTTGACACTGAGGTTTTCAGCAAAAATGCAAACATAAGAACCGACCTTAAAAAGACCTCTCTGAGGATTCTCTTTCTCGGACGGCTCGATGAGAGAAAGGGAATTATAGTCATGATAAAAGCATTTAAAAAACTCCTCACGAAAAAGCCGGATGCCAAGCTTGTCGTTGCCGGTAAGGGTCCTCTCGACAGTGAAGCTAGAAATCTCGCAAAGAGTCTCTCCATTGAGGAATCAGTCGAATTCAAGGGATTCATTCCTTTCGGAGAAATCCCCTCTTATTACAGGTCTGCCGACATTTACGTTTCGCCGGCGCTCGGCGGAGAGTCATTCGGAATAGTGCTGTTGGAGGCAATGGCAGTCGGCGCGCCGGTCGTCGCATCGAGGATACACGGGTACTCTCAGGTAATTAAGGATAATGAAAACGGTCTTTTGTTTGAGACGGGTGACACAGACGACCTTGTCAGTAAAATCCTGCAACTTGCGGATGACAATAATCTGAGAGAGAAATGCATAAAAAACGGATTTCTTCTTGCCGAAAAATATTCATGGGAAAACGTCGCCAGCAGAATAGAGAAATTTTACATAGAGAAACTGAAAGAGCAAGAATAATATTGTTTTTCAATAGTTTTTTTATGTCTTTTTCTTCTTCTCCCTGGATGCCGGAAAGAGGACGTTATTGAGGATAAGGCGGTAGCCGGGGGAGTGCTTGTGCAATTTCAGATCTGTCGGCGGGTCATTAACGTAATGGACAAAATCCTCAGGGTCATGCCCCGCAAGAAAGGTGAAGAATCCCTCTTTGTAAACTCCGTGCACATACTTGGCAAACCTGTCGTCAAAGGCGTCGGCAAGTATCACTGTTGAAGGTTTGAGCTTCTCTTTCCTGAAAGTCGTAGTCCTTCCCAAAAACTCATTCACCTTCAGAATATGGTTTTGAGTGAGCATCGCCTCGACAGGGTCGGTCAGCGGAGAAAACTTTATCAGAGTGAACTTCTCATTCTCCCAAAAAAGCTTATTAACCGGTTCGTAATTTATGTCGTCGATATCCATTGTGAAATCAGTGTTTATGCTGAAATCCGTAAAGGCAAATGTGTTGGAATAGTCCGGCTTTGGAGGTACGGTTCCGTCTCCATCCAGCATAAACGGGATTATATCCTGATATGAGAGGGCGAGGGCGTCGTCAATCGTGTTTGTGCCTGAGCACATTGAAAAAAGGAATCCGCCCCTTGCGACGTAATTTGATATCTCCTTAGCCACATCCCTCTTCATTATCCAGTACTTTGAATATCCGAGCTCCTTAGAGAGTTCTTTTTGAAAAGCAATCATCTCCAAAAGCCACTGCTGATTGAGGGAGTTGAGATAGAATTTGTCAAACTGACCGGTGAAATCCTCATGATGAAGGTGGAGCCACTCGTATTCGTATATTCTTCCCATAAGTATCTCTCTGTCATATATCACGTCATAGGGTATCTTTGTGTAGTCGAGAGCCAGAGTCACAGCATCATCCCAGGGCTCCTTTCCCGGAGGCGAATAGACCGCAATCTTTGGAGCTTTTTCAAGAAGCACTTCCTTTCCGCCGCAATCCTTCGTGTCTTTCAGAATAAAGCTCTTTCTTGACTCTGAAACGCTTTCACAGAAGACACCCTCTTCTCTGCATTCCTCCAAAGCGTCGGTTCTCTCAACAAGAAAACCGCCGCCCCTGTAATTGAGAAGCCACCTGCATTTGATTCCTCTGTCAAGCATCCTGTAAACTACCCCGTATGCCTTTAAATGGTTTGTCTGGATTTCATCCATGGGGATAAAGACATCGCCAAATGCGGCAACAGAGAAAAGAAGAATAAGAAGAAGAATCATTTTAACTCCTCAAAAAAATAATTGAGTGGAAAATCCTTATGCATTGAATTGAATATTTTCAAATCGTTTTTATCAAGCTCCCCCCGCATGAAGTCTATCAGTATCATCTCAGCAAAGAAGAGAGGATTCTCCTTAAGCGTATTTTTCATTCCTTTCGCCTCGTCATTCTTTGACTGCCAGAGCATTGTTTCATACATCAAAGGCGTCTTCTTGGCGATAATCGACGCCAAAATAGCCGTCTTGGCTGTATCCTTCTTAAAGTGCGTGAAAAACAATTCTCCGTCGGTTACGTACTCTGTCATCAGCGAATACCTTACGAGCAAACTCCTCTCATTAGAATCCCTGTATTTGGAAAGATAAGAGGAGAGTTTCTCCTTAAAACCGTCAAAATCGGATGAGAACAGGAGAGATAGAAGATTTATATAGTCAACCTCTTTCGACCTCTGAAAATTCTCTGATGCTTCTTTAAATTCCACAAATCTGCGCGAAAGAACGAGTGACATCAGCTCATAGAGGCCACTGCACTCTCCTTCGTCAGATTCTGTGATTAAAGTTTTTTTCATTGCAGTATATGAGCTTTTTGATGAGTTTTTAATGAGAAAGTCCGTGAAATCAGTTTCCAAATCGTAAATCGCGAGCTTTTCCAGATGCTCTGTTTTTGAGCTGTCTTTCGATGCAGTTTTTAAAAACTGAATGGAAAATCCGCTGCCCTTTCTTTTTTCCGCAAAATATCTCTGCGCGAATGATTCAAAGCTCTCGGCATTAGAGGATGCAGCCTGCGCTGAGAACAGAATAAATGTCAATAACAGAATCGCGGAAACAAAAATCTTTTTCATTTTAAAAGCTCCATATAGTACCTTCTTATGAAATATTCATACTCATTGTCTTCCCGCTCTTTTAGAAATTCCTCAAGCATCTTCTGAAAATCAGCCTTTTTATAGCCGTAATCTTCTGGAACTTTTATTTTTACGGGATTGTTGTAATATTTACCCTCTTCTGATTCCCTCTTCTCATCCATTCCTTGTCTGTAAAGTGATTTTGTCAGCTTGAGCATTCTGTTAAGAGTCCTTTCCTGTTTGTTCAATGCCTCTTCGGTCAAACCCTGCTTTTCAATCATCTCAGCGGCTTCTAAGAGAGAATCCGCGAGCATTTTAAGCCCCTCTCCATCTCCGGCACTGTTTTTCTCACCAAGTTCTTTCATTCTCTTTGCTATCTCCCTCTGATATCTGGCTATTTCACCCGCCATTTGTGATTCTCCGCTCTGATCGTTGAACATGGACCACATTGTCTGAGAGAGGGATTTCTGTTCTTCGCTCAGGGATGAGAGACTCTCCATCATTTCGTCAAGAGACATCCCTCCTGCCGAGGGAGGAGCTTTTTTCAGAAGAGAAGCTATTATCGTAAAATTGTGATTGATGACGTCGTTAAGGAGGGAGTTTTTGTCTTTTGCTATCATTCTCCCTCTCTGCACAAGAAGAAAGAGAGGATTCTTCGGGTCATTCTCCGCCTTTGCATACTCAAGGATTGAAGAATATACAAGGAGCGCGGATTCCTTGTCTGTAATCATTTCGTTCGACATAAGAAGAGTCATAATCACAAATCTTCTCTCATACTTGTCTTTTCCCTCAATCGAATCCATCTTCTCCTGAACTTCTTTTGAAATATCATCAAGTTTCTTTTTGACGTTCTCTCGCTTTGAGCTGTTCTTTTCTGCCGCTTTAGAAAGCTCTTCAGCTTCTTTCAGATCTTGGGTCCACTCTCTTAGATTATCTGAGTTTTCAGCTCTCTCCGCCTCCGTTTTTAACTCTTCGGAAACACTCTGCTGGCTCTCGGAGCTGTTGTCCATCATTCTATTTATATTCTCCACCCTCTCCTGAAAGCTCTTCAGTTCAGATAGCTTGTTCAGAGTTTCAAGCATTTTCATAAGCTGTTTCAGGGACTGCTCAATCTGCTTTGCATTTTGCTTAAGCAAATTCATCGCTTCATCCTCACTCATATTGGATTCCTTGAGGTTTTTGCTCTCTTCTATGAGCTTCGACAATATATCGCCGTTTATTTTTTCAAGCTCCTTCTTTATCTCATACATCTGTTTTATCATTTCATCCGGAAGCATCTTTCTTGATTCTTCCTTTAATGATGCGTCAAGCTCTTCAAGAACATTCTTCACATCTTTGAGATTCTCCGAATAATTCTCCAGCGCATCCTTGATTTTGCTCTGCTCGATTTCTTTTTTCCTCTCAGACATTTCGTTTATTATATCATTGGCTTTCTCATCAAACCCTGAAAAGACATCATTTGAATCTATTTCTGTTAAAAGTTCGATTATGTCGGTTTTTTTGCTGAATCTCAGCTCCTGCGACCATCCTCTCTGTTTTCTGAATGGATTGTTGTCATCAGCAAAACACTTTATCCAGCCCTCATCCCCTCTGATTTCGTTTAAATTGACTTCGAAAACCGCGAGAGAATCCTTTGGAGGTTTTGCATCATAAAGAATTGAATCCATATCTGTCTTTATTATAATTCCGATTCCCGTTACTTCGTAGTCATCTGCGCAGGCGACAGGAATCATAAGTATTTCCCTGTTCTTGATTTCATTCTCATTTGCAAGTATTTTGACAAAGGGAGATTCGTCTTTGACCATATTCAGCTTGAGTGTATCTTTTTTTCCGACTGCTATAACTGCGCTTTTTTCGAATTTTTTTGTTTCAAAAATTACTTTCTCCCTGCCTTGGTTGTATTTTATCGTCATTACTTCTGCATACTCAGGAGCATATTGGACAGAGACACTCTCTTTCCATGGCGTTGTTTTCTGGTGGGGATGGGGTTTTACAAATGTTA
>JAQVDU010000020.1 GCA_028698175.1 bacterium
TTCCTTGTAATAAAGCTCTATTACTACGCTGTCAACAGCTCCGGTATAGTTCCAGTGAATCGGATAGACAAGCCCCTGCACCAACTGCTTTCCGCTGTCAGGGTCGAATATCGTGAACGTGGGCTCAAGAATCGTGAAGCTCGAGACGCTCACGTCAAAGCTGTTGACGTCAGCAAGATTTGTAATCCTCACCCTCCCCTGAGTCGTCGCGTCATTAGGCACCTTCCACACGAATGAGCCGTCATTTGCTTCGCTGACATCTATATCCTTCCAGGTTGAGCCGTCATTTGCAGAGTACTCAAGTTTGACATTGGCAATTGCTCCCGTCCAGTTCCAGTGTATAGGAGTGTATTCGCCCACAGTGAGAACCTCTCCTCCGTTTGGAGTGGCGATTTCAATCTGAGGAGTCGTAAGTTTGAATATGCTGTCTGACATATCCGAGCACGAAGCAGCCGCCGCGTCTGAAATTCTTATCTTCATAGAATCGGACGTGGCCGCGGGGGACGTCCAGGAATAGTTTCCCGTATTTGAAGTCGAAGCAGTGATGTTTGTCCATGAGAAGCCGTTGTTCAGGGAGTATTCTATCTTCACGTTTGCAATGGTTCCGTTATTTATCCAGTTTATAGGCACTATGTCGCCTGAAACAAATGATTCTCCTCCTGCTGGAGATGTGAGAGTTATTTCCGGATAGACTGTTGTCATGTCGCTGTCAGACGCGTCATTTGTGTTTACGTCGGCTGTGCTTGTCACCCTTACTCTCAATGTCGAAGATAGGAGTCCTGACGGAACAGTCCAGTTGTACGTGCCGTCATTGGCAGTTGAAGCGATTATCGTGTTCCAGTTTGTATTGTCTGTGGAATAGTCAATCTTTACGTTCGTGAAGGCTCCGGTCCAAGACCATCTTATAGGATAGGTCTCCCCTATTGTGAGGGTATCTCCTCCGTTTGGAGTGATAAGAGAGACTGTCGGTGAAGATATGGTGAAATTTGCGTTTGTGACGTCAAACGTATTCGCCGCATCGATGTTGTTGGAGACCCTGAACAGGCACTGGCTCGATACTGCGCTTGCAGGAACAAGCCATGCGTATGAACCGTCGTTGAGAGTGTCGGCAACAGTGAGTTTTGTCCATGTCGAGCCGTTATTTGTTGAGTACTCGAGCTTCACATAACTAAAACTTCCAGTTGACGTCCACTCAATGGGATAGTATTCACCAACAGTAAAATTCTCTCCTCCGTTTGGAGTGACTATGGTCACTGTCGCCGGGGATATCGTGAACAGTGCCGCAGAGACATCCTCAGTCAAAGGGTCGGCAGCGTTTGATATGCGGACCCGGCAGAGCGACGAGATTGCGCTCGGCACAGTCCATGAGTAGGTGCCTTCATTCGCGTATGAATTTGAAATCAATGTCCAAGAAGCTCCGTCATCTGATGAATACTCCAGCTTGACGTTTGAAAACTCGCCCGTGTAAGTCCAGTTTATCGGCCTTGATTCGCCTGATGTAAAGACCTCTCCGCCGTTTGGAGAGAGAAGCTTTACAGTTGCCCTTTCAATGGTAAATGCGCTGTCCGAAGCATCGAACGAATTGAGGGAATCTGTCAGGCTCTTCACCCTGACCCTGCAAAGAGAGGATGGGTCGTTCGGGATTGTCCATATATAATCGCCTGTATTAGCGATAGAAGCAACAATAGTCGTGTAAGTGGCTCCGTCGTCATTTGAATACTCTATCTTAACGTTTGAAATAGCTCCGCTCCAATTCCAGTGTATCGCCGCCTTCTCGCCGGCAGTAAGAACTTCGCCTCCGGTTAAGGACGAAAGAGTCACCGCAGGAGGCGTAAGTAGGAAATTCGCATCGGAGATGTCAGTGGAGAGGTTGTCTGACAGATTTGTAAGGCGTATTCTGCACTGGGTTGTTCCGAGTGTCGCTGAAGGAATTGTCCAGCTGTATGAGCCGTCATTTGTGTCATTGGCGGCAATGGCGAACCAGGTCGTCCCCCCGTCATTCGAATAGTCAATCTTTATCCTGCTGAAGTTGCCGAGCCATTTCCAGTGTATGGGATACGTTTCGCCTATCCTGAGAGATTCTCCTCCGTTGGGCGAAACAATAGTTATTACAGAAGATTCAACAGTAAAATTGGAATTTGAAACGTCAGATGCAGAGGCGTCCGCCGAATTGGTCACTCTTACAAGGTATTGCGCAGACGGGGAATTTGGAAGAGTCCACACATGAACACCGTCATTTGGCGTGTTGGAGACTATCGATGTCCAAGTTGAGCCGTTGTTCGTCGAATATTCGATATTTACGTTTGCGACAGTGCCTGAAGAAATCCAGTGTATCGGCTGTAGGTTGCCTGCCGTAAGGGTCTCTCCTCCGTTTGGAGAGATTACCGTCAAAGAGGTTCTTGCAATTGTAAAATCAAAATCGCTCACGTCAAATGCGTTTGCGTCAAGAACGTTTGAGACTCGCACTTCGCAGAGATTTGAAACAGCATTGGGAACTGTCCAGATGAATGAGCCGTCATTCGGGTCAGTCGCGTCTATTGTAGTCCAGCTCGCACCGCTGTTTGTCGAGTACTCAAGTTTTACGTTGGCAAATGAGCCGGTCCAGTTCCAGTGAATAGGATACTCTTCGCCGATTATTAGAGATTCTCCTCCGTTTGGAGTGATAATGCTTATTGCGGAAGTTACAAGGTTGCTGTTGCCGTTTGAAAGGTCAAAGCAGTTTGCGTCAGCCACGTTTGTAATCCTGACTCTCAGCTGGCTTGTAGGAGCATTGGGGACTGTCCAGAGATATGAACCGTCATTTGCAGTTGTAGAGACAATGGAAATCCAGTTTGTTCCTCCGTCTATGGAGTATTCAAGCCTCACATTGGCTATGGATCCGTCCCAGTCCCAGCTCACATTGGCCTTGGAACCGGCCGTATATGTTTCGCCTCCGTTCGGAGAGAGAAGCGTGAGCCCGGTCGACAGCACAGAGAATCTTGCGTCTGAAACATCAAAGCATGCCGGATTTGCCGTATTGGTTATTTTAAGGAGGCAGTTGTCCGAAGGATTTATTGTAGGCACAAGCCAGTAGTAACTGCCGTCATTTGTGGTTGAAGAGACTATCTGCGTCCATATTGATCCGCTGTCCGCTGAATACTCTATCTTCACGGTGGCAAAGCTTCCCTCGAAATCCCAATAGAGGGGATAGTATTTGCCTGTGGTCAAACCCTCTCCGCCGTTAGGAGAGTTGATGGTGATGGTGTTCGTGGCTATCTCGAACAGATTATCGCTTATGCCGAAGCAGTTGGCGTCAACCGTGCTTGTTATGCGTATTCTGCAGTTTACGGAGGGGTAATTAGGCACAGTCCATATATGCTCTCCGTCATTCGCGGTAGATGCAATGATAACAGTCCAGTTGGTGCCGTCGTCAATCGAATATTCTATTTTGACGTTTGCCACTCCTCCTGACCAGTCCCAGTGAATGGGATATGATTCGCCTATTCGGAGGATATTTCCTCCGTCCGGTTTCTTTACGTCTATAACAGGTTTTTGTATTTCAAAGACAGAGTCGCTTATGTCAAAATTGGTCGGGTCTGTAGGATTGGATATCCTCACTTTGGCAAGAGCCGTTGCCGCATTCGGCACTGTCCAGAGGTAATCTCCGTCATTTGGGGTGGTCGTGATTATCACAATCCAGTTGGTTCCTCCGTCTATGGAGTATTCAAGCCTTGCGGCAGTCACTGCTCCGGCAGTGTCCCAGTGGATGGGCATCTGATTGCCTATAACGTAAGTCTCCCCTCCCGTGGGAGTTCTTAAGCTGTATGCCTGTGAGAATACTGAAAGAGAAATGAGAACCATTGAAACCAAAAAGAAATATTTTTTCATTAAAACCTCCTTAACCATAAAATGATATAATAAATAACTGTATCAGTCAATATAAAAAAGCTTGATTTTATTTTAATGAATTGCTACAATGGAGAAAAAAGGAGATTATATGAGAAAAATAATGGTTTTGATTTTTCTGACTCTTCTTCTCTCGTCATGCTCTGTCATTACAATGGAGCCATTCAGAACTGCAGACACTTTGGGAGGCCCTCTTCACTTCAGGGCAGGCGCAGGAGTGCAGATGGGGCAGTTCGTGGGACAGCAGAGAGTTGAGAACGAATTTCATAACAGCAACCTGGCCTTTCCTGCCGTGAATCTTTTTCTCGGGCTGGGAATACTGAAGAACATAGACCTTTACGCCTCTGCAGGAGTCGCATTTCCTTCTTTAGGAGCGGCTCTCGGAGTGAAGTATCAGTTTTACGACAAGCTTGGATTGAAGGTGGCTGTGATTCCGACACTGAGATTCAGCAACTTTTCAAACACAGTAAATGTTTTCGGAAACAATGAAACTTTCAAGTATATGTACCTCGGAGGAGAAACCCCTGTAGCCGCCACTTTCAGTCTCTTTAATTTTATTCTCCTCACCGCTGGAGCCCATGTCGGATACTACAGAATGGCATTTGAAACTGACAATGAAAAATTTTATTACAACTTATTTTCATACGGTGTATACCTTATGCCTGAGCTGAAGGTTTTCGCTCTTCGCCTTACTCCTTCAGTCGATTTCAGATGGTATTTCGCGCCCGGCGCAAAGCTTGTCAATGAAACTGAGGGATTGAAAAACGTCTACCCGTCTATTTCATTGTCTCTTCAGTTTTGAATTTCAGTAAATTAAAGGGGCGGAGGAATATCTCCGCCCCGAAAATCTTTACAAAAACTTGTAGTTTATTCCAACTCCGACAGTCTCTTTCAATCTTGTCTTTGCGTCAATCTCTTTGTCATAGAGAGCCTGAACGTTTATATTAACAGCAAGGTACTCTCCGAGCTTTATAGCGAGAATATTGTCAAACGCAGCGTCTATGACCTTCCAGTCATTCTCATTGGGAAGTCCTATAAGCGCTTCAGCTTCAGAGTAAAAGAGAGCTTTGTAGAGAGAGAGACGGCCTGTGTACGTGACGTTCTCTTTGAAAGGCACGAGCGCATCGGTAATGAACTCGATTCCTCCGTTATTTGTCATGTCGAACCCTCTTGTCGAATCAATGAGTGCATTTCTGTTGACGTTCTGTTTTATGGCCGCTCCGAGCCTTGATGATACTTCAAGCTTGTCTTTTTTATAGACAATGCGGGCAATACCGAATGATTCGGTTATCTTCATAGGGTTCACGTAGCATGTCTTCATGGTGTCGGATTCGTCAAGAAACTGGCTTTCAAGCCGAATTCCGATAAACGGGTCGACAAGCCAGTTTAACGTCACTTTCTCAATCGATTCAAAGTCAATCACGTCAGTTGATTTCATCGCATCTCCCCAGACGCTGTCAGTTTTGAGTTTGCTTGTCGTCTGGCCGAATGAGAGCTTTATTCTGTTTGAGGTGTTCAGAAACGCATAGAGCTGCTTTGAAAAGTTTCCGTTTCCGTTTATAACCCAGTTGAAACTTGATGCCTCCTCTCCTGCCCAGTTCTGGGAGTAATTGTTGAGGTTCATAAGGAAAGATGCGTCAAATGATTTCTGCCAATCCTCTCCTGCAATAAGAAGAGACGCAATCAATAAAAAAGCTGTTATCGTCTTTTTCATTTTGACCTACTTTATTTCTGAAGCGCAGTTGGGGCATTTAGTCGCCTTTATGTTTATCGTTGAGAAACAGTAAGGACACTCTTTTGTCGAAGGAGCCGCTGGCGCCTCTTCCTTCTTTCTGTTGAGCTTGTTAACCTGCTTTATCAGCATGAATATCACAAAAGCCACGATAATGAAGTCAATAAGCACGTTTATGAAAAGTCCGTAATTGATTGTTGCGGCACCGGCAGCTTTTGCATCTGCAACTGACTGAAATCCCTTTCCCGAAAGGTCAATAAAAAGGTTAGAGAAGTTGACTTTCCCCAAAAGAAGCCCCAGCGGAGGCATAAGAATATCATTCACGAGGGAAGTGATTATTTTGCCGAAAGCGCTACCGATAATTATTCCGACCGCAAGGTCAAGCATGTTGCCTTTAAGGGCAAATTCTTTGAACTCCTTTAACATGACTCCTCCTTTTTACATTGATTTAAAGTCAATTTACATTATACTTAAAATAGGTATTTTATCAAGGAGGAGAAATGTCAGATTGCAACCATCTTGAGAAGTGCCCCCTTCTTCAATGACAGAATGCAGTCAATGCCAGCAACGGCAGATATGTACAAGAGAAGGTACTGCAGGGGAGATTTCCGGAACTGCGCAAGATTCAGAGTTTCACAGGCACTGGGAAAGGAAAAAGTGCCCGGTGACCTCTTCCCGAACCAGTCCGACAGGGCGAGCGAAATAATCGCCGCCGGATAAAAAACAGATAATCCCGCTTGACTTTTATATCGTTTTAACTATAATTCATATAAAGATTTCTTTATATGTAGCCAAAGGAGAAGCAATGCATGTAATAAACACCAACGAAGCTAAAGCCCTCCCCTATGAGCAAAGGGACAAAAACGTGCTCTTCAATAATTCAAAGATGAAATTAAGAATTGTTGAGCTGGAAAAAAATGAAGAACTGACGGAATGTGAGATGAAGAACAGTGTTGTATTTCATATTATGAAGGGTTCCCTTGACCTAAAAGTGGGAACAAAGAGTTCAACTCTGAAAAAAGGATTTACTGCAGTGTGTGAGCCGGGAACTTACTCGATGAAGGCAAAATCTAAAACAAAACTCATAGGAATCATAATACTTTGATACTTTTAATCGTTCTGACATTAACGCTCTTGATTATTGCCTATTTAAAGGATAAGAAGAGATGCTTCAGGGGAATAGTCAAGGGCTGTAAAATGTTTTTGAACATACTGCCAGCACTGCTATCGATACTCGCAATAATAAGCATTCTGCTCTACCTTGTGCCGCAGGAAAAACTTCTCCTCCTGTTCGGCAGAGAAGCAGGTTTAATGGGCTGGATATTAGCCGCTCTTGTCGGTTCAATAACTCTCATGCCCGGATTTATCTCTTATCCCCTTGCCGGAATACTTGTAAAAAACGGCGTTTCATATCCTGTTGTCGCAGTATTCATTACAACTCTGATGATGGTTGGAATAGTCACGCTTCCCGTGGAGAAGAGATTTTTCGGTCTTAAAGCGGCTCTCATAAGAAACGGATTTAGTTTCTTGGGAGCGCTGATGGTGGGAAGCGCCATAGGAATAGTGTGGATGGTTATATGAAAAATTATCTTAAAAAGAATTATTTTGACTTCATTATCATAGCATTATTTATAATATTTATTGGAGTTTCAACAATAGTGAAGTTTAAACCCGGTGTAGCTATCTTTCAAATCAACTTTGTTTCTTTCGTAAAGGAGATGATTGCCTTTTTACCCCTCCTATTTATTATTATAGGTCTCTTTGATGAATTTGTTGAAAAAGAAAAGATAATGAAGCATATTGGAGAGTACTCGGGAATCAAGGGGTCAGTGATAGTAATTCTATTGGCGACTCTTCAGGCGGGTCCTCTTTACGGCGCATTCCCTGTCGCTTACATCCTTTGGAAGAAGGGTTGCAGCATAAGAAACATCTTCATTTACATCGGAGCTTTTACTACCATGAAGATACCGATGCTCACATTTGAAATCACATTTCTCGGAGTAAAATTTTCTCTGTTAAGAACTCTCATATCCCTTCCAGTATTCATAATCATAGCATTGCTGATGGAAAAGATTCTTAAACCGCTAAACTTTGAGGTAAATGATGGCAAATAAGCTGAATATCTTTAAGGCTCTGGCAGACAAAACACGCCTTAAAATAGTTACAATGCTCATCAGGCGGGAAATGTGCGTGTGCCAGATACAGAGGGAGCTCTGCATGTCACAACCGAGAATCTCAAGGCACCTCAGCATTCTCAAAAAGGCGGGGCTCCTTGAGTCAAAAAGGGAAGGAAAGATGATATTTTTTTTCATTTTAAAGACAAAAGAAAATAAAAAGATGCTTGAATTCTTGAAGGAGAGCAAATGAAAAAGATAAAAGTGCTGTTCGCATGCATTGAAAACTCATTCAGGAGCCAGATAGCGGAGGGTGTCGCAAAGACCTTTTTCTCCGATTACATCGAAGCATACTCCGCCGGGTCAAAGCCCTCCGGCAAAATTCATCCGAATGCCGTCAAGGTACTTGAAGAGATCGGATATGACGCCTCTAATAGCTTTTCAAAAGGTTTCATGGATTTGAAAGAGCAGGAGTTCGATTACCTTATAACAATGGGGTGCGGAGATGTATGCCCATTTTACCCTGCTAAAGAGGATTTCAACTGGGAGCTTCCCGACATAAAGAATGAGCCGATTGAAAAGATACGGGAGCTTAGAGACGAAATTAAGAGAAGGATTAAAGATATTGTTGAAAAACAAAAAAAGGAGAAAGAATGAAAAGAGGTGTTCAATTTATTATTATCGCTTCACTGGCAACAACAATGATGATTCTACCATCATGCACCCCGTCCGAAAATGTGACAAACGATGTCAATAAATCTAATAATGCATCTGTTTCTTCAAACATAAAAACAAGCAATGTGTATTTTCTTGAACTCGGTTCAGACGGATGCACTCCCTGCCAGATGATGAGGCCTGTTATGGAGAAGGTAACTGAAAACTACAAAGGCAGAGTAGAAGTGATTTTTTATGATGTGAATACGGTTCAGGGCGGGTCTAAGGCGCAGGAGTACGGAATAAGAGTCATACCTACCCAGATTTTCCTTGATTCGCAGAAGAAAGAAATATTCAGGCATGAAGGATACTATCCTTATGAAAATATCAAATCCCTTCTTGACGGATGGCTTGAATAAATGGAATCGCTCTTTAACTATCTATACTCATGGCTCACCCGGTCAATACTCTTTTCACTCATAGCATCTTTCATTTGGGGGCTTCTAAGCATTATTCTCTCACCATGCCATCTTTCGAGCATTCCCCTTCTAACTGCTGTGATAATGGGAGACAGGGAGATTACGCATAAGAAATCGCTTCTCTACTCCATATTTTTCTCACTGGGTGTTTTTCTTTCAATTATTGTTCTTGGCTTGATAACATCCGTTTTGGGTCGCCTTTTGGGAGACATAGGGAAAATAGGCAATATTGCAGTCTCTGCCGTATTCATAATATTCGGTTTTGTCTTTCTTGACATAATAAAACTCGACTTCCTCGATTTTTCTCTCATTAAGAACATAAGCTCGAAGACGCGCCTCTCATCATTCACAATAGGATTTCTCTTCGGAATAGGAGTGGGCCCATGCACATTCGGATTTATGGCTCCGGTTCTTGCCCTTTCATTTAAGGTAGCAGGAACCAATTTTCTTTACGCCCTCTCTTTGATTCTCATTTTTGCTCTCGGACATTCAATTGTGATAATTCTCGGACTCTCGTTTATGACTTTTCTGTCAAAGACGCTTAAATGGTCCGCTGAATCAAAATCCGCGCTTGTAATAAAGAGAATCTCAGGACTGATTCTCATACTTGCCGGAATCTATTCGATATTCAAACTCTTTTAGGAGAAAAGATGAAAAAAAATATAGTCGTTTTCTGCGTCTGTCAGGGTGACTGCCCTCTCTATAAAAACGTTGATCTCTTCGAAACAGTGAGAAAGATCAGAAATTCCAAGCTCGCTTATTTTGTCACAATAAACTTGAAACTGTGCGAAAATGACGGTCTGAATTATCTGGAAACCATCATTAAGAGCGGAAACATTGACAATATAATAGTTACAGGGTGCTCTGCGGAGAATCAAAATGCCAATTTTAGCTCATTCCTTAAAAAGAACCGCTTTGATGCCAAAAACTTTCATTCAGTCGAGGTAAAGGGGAAGACCACAAAGAGACTATATGAAGAGATAAAAAAGGCGCTTCTCAAACTTAAATAGGAGAAACAATGAACAGCTTGAAAAAACTCTCTATCGTAATATTGATCTTTGCCGGAGCATATTTTTTGCCTGCGACAAATCCGCGTTTGATAGGAGCATTTCAGGAAGCACTTGTAATGCTGAAAGATTATGCGCAAAAACACGTCCTTCTTTGCCTGGTTCCTGCCCTCTTCATAGCGGGAGCAATTTCAATATTCATATCCGGCGATGCTGTGATGAGATATTTCGGAGCAAAGGCAAATAAAATTCTTGCATATCTTATCGCATCAGTTTCAGGCACCATACTCGCAGTATGTTCCTGCACAGTTCTTCCGTTATTTGCAGGCATATATTCGAGGGGGGCCGGAATAGGACCTGCAACCGCATTTCTTTACTCAGGACCTGCGATAAACGTTCTGGCGATAATACTGACGGCAAAGATACTCGGGTTCGAAATGGGCATAGCCAGGGCGGTCGGCGCAGTTCTGTTTTCCATCATAATAGGACTTTTGATGCAGGTTACATTCAAAGATGAAGAGAGAGAGAGAGATGACGAAGAAGAGATTTCAGCAGCTTCTGGGGAAAACCATCTTTTAAAGAACGGACTCTTCTTTGCTTCGATGGTTTTCATACTTATTTTTGCCAATTGGGCTGACGGAAGCGCCATATTCCATGCAATTTTCAAAATAAAATGGCTGCTTGTATTCATCTCTTATGGACTCTTAAACTTCGTATTGATAAAATGGTTCAAAGTAAATATTTTTTACTCAGTGATATCCCTTATTCTTCCGCTTTCTGCATTCCTTCTTTTTCCCTCACAACCTCTTATAGCATTTGTCATAGGAATAACCATGACGACAGTGGTCTCACTGCTTTCATCAGATGACTCAAAGATGTGGGTGTCATCAACAGAGACATACCTTTACATGATTCTCCCGTACCTCTTCATCGGAGTTATAATCTCAGGATTTCTTCTCGGCATGCCGGGAAGCGGGAAAGGAATCATTCCGTCGGAATGGATTTCAAATCTTGTTGGTGGCAATTCCTTAAGAGCAAACTTCTTTGCATCAATCATTGGAGCATTCATGTACTTTGCAACTTTGACGGAGGTTCCGATTTTACAGTCGCTTCTCGGAGCAGGAATGGGAAAGGGTCCCGCACTCTCTCTTCTTCTCTCCGGTCCGGCTCTCTCTCTACCGTCAATGCTTGTTTTAATTAACATAATGGGAAAAAAGAAAACATTTGTCTTTGTTCTTTACGTTGTCGCCCTCTCAACCATAGCCGGTCTAATCTTCGGCAAAATAATGTCTTAGACAGGGGACGGTGCTTGGCAAACATGGCATAAAAAAGGAGATAAAAATGAAAATCGAGATTCTCGGAACAGGTTGCCCAAAGTGCAAAAAACTTGAAGAGAATGCTAAAAAGGCAGTCGAAGAACTTAAGATTGATGCTGAAATAGTCAAAATTACTGACATTAAGGAGATAATGAAGTACAAAGTCATGATGACTCCCGCATTGGTGGTTGACGGCAAAGTGGTTTTGTCCGGAAGGGTGCTGTCATCTGAGGGTCTGAAACCTTTAATAAAAAAATGATACACCTTCCCCTATCAACTAACCGGGGGAAAGTGTAAAGAAAATCGCAAGACTTGACAATACGACGGAATATTGTAATATAATACAATCATGAAATATCTTGCATTAAGCATACTTTGCTCCGTAGCGGTCGCCAATCTTCTGAAATTTTTTTCCAGGGATAAGTCACATTCAAGCATGTATATGTTTTTAGGCAACTATTTTATCGCCTCCCTGGCGGGTCTTCTTTTTACTCTTAATTCTGACTTTCATTTTCATTCGACAGACCTCATAATTCCTGCAGTGTCAGGGTTCTTCTTTCTTATGGGATTTGTATACTATCTGAAGAATATTTCTGTAAACGGGCTTTCTATTTCAGTCTCAACGTTCAGAATGTCTCTCGTAATCCCAGTAGCCGGTTCTATGCTGATATTTAAAGAATACCTTTATCTTATAAATTACGTAGGCATTCTTCTGATATTCTCGGCATTTGTCATGCTCGGAAGGGAGAGAAAAAAGTACAATGTTTTTCTTCTGGCAATTCTGTTTTTAATAGCTGGTTTTGCCGATTTCTTTCCGAAGCTCTACACGAGATTCAGCAACCATAACCCGAATTCCTTCTATCTCGCTCTGAACTTTTTGTTTGCATTCATCTTCAATCTGATTTTTATATCATTCAGTAAAATCAAAACCTCTTTCAAATCATTCATGAACGGACTTATAATCGGGATTCCGAATTTCTTCAACGCATTCTTCCTGATGAAATCTTTTGACACGATAGCGGGCACTCTCGCCTACCCAGTTCTCTCCGCATCAACAGTAATCCTCACAATGGCAGCGGATTTCTTCATCTGGAAGAAGCGATTCTCAAAAACAGAGTATATCCTGTACTCTGTTATCATTGTCGGAATGGTCCTTGCGGTTGCTTCATTCTGAAAGCTTGCCGTTTGGTTTATTTTTTCAATGGCATTTTCTCAATCAACAGCCCCTTTGAATCATATTTATACTCATATCCTTCCGTGAAGAAAAGAGAGGCTCCATCAATTTTCAGCTGCGGAGGAGTCTTTTTAAGAGCATCCTTGACGGAAGTGAAATATTCCGCCCTCAAGATATAGAAAAAGTTGTCTCTTATGAATCTTCCGTATGTTGTCTTGTCGCCTGCCGCCATGGGCTTGCCGAGAGTGTCGAGATGCAAAAATTCAGTCAAATATCTGTTTTCGTCATAGGAATATTTTATTTTGAAAGATTTGAAATTATTCAAGCACTGATTACCTTCTTTGTCATAGTATGACTTTATTTCATGGAACATCCCGTCGGAATCAGCCCTTGATATACCTATTTCGCAGTAACCGTCATTTCCATTGATTCTACTGCCGCTTTTCTCCTTGAAGGTCTGAAACAAAAGACGTCCGAGTTCATCGTACTGGAAGTCCACTCTTTCGACGCCATTCCTGTCCTTTATCGGAACCAGGTTTTGGTCAAACCTTGATGATACTACAAGATCAAGACCCCCTTCATTCATATATTCAAGACGATAGATGGAAACTCCGAGAATGTCGGCGCAGAGAGAATCATTCTTTCCATAATTCTCCCACACAATAAAATAATTTGTTTTATCCTCTTTGCCTTCCACGATCTTCTTTCTCGTCGTATGGACCATCTTGTAAACTTCTCCCCTGAAAGGAACCTGTTCCCCCCTTTCATTGAATGTTTTGTAGATAGCATTCTTCACTGCGTACCTCTCTTCGGCATTTAACAGAGAATCATAGAAAGTCTCCACAGTATCCTTATACTCGATTTTCATGAGGGATATGTTCTCTCCCAGACCGGCAAAATCACCCGCGCACTCGGTCATCTTTGACAGGTGCTTAATCTCGACAGGCCTCTTTTGTTTGTCGTATTTGAAAGAGAAGCATTCAATCTTCTTTGCCTCTCCCTCCACAACAGTCTCGACTCCTGCGAACTCTCTGTTCCTGTTCATTTCGATAAACCTGTAGTATGAGTTCTTCGCCTCGACGGTTATCAGAGAGAACAGAGCTAAAATCACGATTAATATTCTTTTCATCAAAACTCCTTTTTTATCATGACACAATTTCCTTAATTGTGTTTATCTATCCAGTTTATAATGTCTCTGTAAATATCCTTCCTGTTTGTTTCATTGAGAAGTTCATGCCTGCATCCGGGGTATATTTTAACTTCGACTTCACTGACTTTGTTCTTTTCATATATACTTGCGAATTGTTTTGTCCCCTTTGAAAATCCGCTCACAGGGTCGTCTTCGCCTGAAATAAACAGCACGGCCTTGTCCTTTGCCGTCTTTTTTATCTGGCTTGATTTGGTAAACAAAAAATAGTTGTAAATCATATCAAAGTAGAATGATGCCGTGAACGGCCCTCCGCAGTAATTGTCATGAGCATAATCGTCTACCCTCTCCCTGTCTCTGGAAAGCCATTCAAAGAGAGTAGTTTTGGGATTGAACTTTGAATTGTATCCGCCGAACTGGAGCTTGTAGATTAAGCCGCTCCTGTGTCTCTTCCCGAGAAAGATTGACTGCAGAAGAGCAATCTTCATTCCTGCAAGTTCGCTTATCGACGGCAGTCCGTTTGCTCCCGAGAGAATCACTCCCTGATAACCGTCACTGTAAAGCTCCATGTACCTTCTTAAAACCATTGAGCCCATTGAGTGGCCGATGATGAATATTCTCTTGCCGGAATTCTCTGCGAAAGCGATTTTCGTCACCTCTCTGGCGTCTGTTATAAGAGTATTCCATTTGAACATTCCTCCGAGGTAACCGTACTCATCTAAAGAGCCGGCACTCTTGCCGTGGCCCCTCTGGTCATGTATGTAAACCGCATACCCGTTTCTGACAAGAAATTCAATGAATTCGATGTATCTTCCGGAATGCTCTGCCATACCGTGAATTATCTGTACAATCCCTCTTGTTTCACCTGCAGGGAAGTGTTTTCTTAAAAAAAGTCTGTGATTTTTGTCAGCATCAAGAAAAACAGTTTCGCTCTTCACTTTTTCTTTCTCTCTTCTTCAAGAACAGCTTTGCAGGACGGCACCATTGCCATAAAATCTGATATTTTTTTGCACGGATACTCGGCGCATTTTCCGCAGTTGTTTGCTTTTTTTGAAATTGCGCACAAACGCATTTCGCATTCGTTGCAGTGGGCAAAGAGCACAAGGGAGTTGGATATGCACCCGTCGCAGTTGATGTCCTTCGCTTTAATCTTCGCATTGAACATCTTTGACCACTCTTCCGCAGTCTTTTTTCTCAAATTGTTGTCATTCTTGCTTTTAGCTATATAGGCGGGGCACTCGGTGCAAATTAATCCGCATACTGCAATGATTTTTTTCATAATCGCTCCTTTGTTTTAATTCCAATATGGCATGCTTAAGGTAAATCGAAGGATGGAGATTGTCTTCTTCAGAGAGCTTATTTAACGCCTTTTCTTTCAGCTCCGAATTTCCGGAGAGAAGGTAAAGCTCCTTCAAAATATATCCCTGCTTTTCATTATTTTGCTCGTTTGAGAGCATTTTCATAAGAGTTTTCTGGGATTTTCTTATTACCGCAAGAAGCAGATTAGCTTCAAAGAATATTTCCTTTCTTTTTATCCTCTTCGCTGCCGCTATGGATTCTTTCACCAACCGAAGAGCCTCAGCATTCCTGCCTGCTTTATGAAGTATTCTCGCCTTATTGCAGAGAAAACCGCACAGCAAATAATCCTTTTTTTTGCCTTCAATGATAGAAAGCGCTCTGTTTACGTTTTCAAGAGCTCTGTCGGCATCTCCTCTGTGATAATCAAGTATAGAGATTGATTCGTACGCTATGGAAAGGTTGTTTATGTCCTCTATCTGTTCAGCAAGGACCCTCTGCTTTTCAATATATTCGTACCCTCTGTCAAAATCCTCTCTGTTGAAATAGAGAAGTCCGAGATTTCCGTTCCCTATGCACATGCAGTATCTGTCATTGTTCTTTTCGCAGAGAGAGACCTGTTTTAAAAACATATTCTCTGCTTCTTCAAGCATGCCCTGGTCTTTGTAAACTATTCCGAGATTTCCAAGAGAGTTCGCTTTTGTGCCTTCGTCTCCGTTCTTTTCAGAGAGAGCAATCGACTTCTTGAGAGACTCCTCTGCATTTTCAAATTCACCAAGTTCCCTGTAGAGAAGGCCGAGATTCGAATAAGTGACATTGATGGATGTCTCATACCCGATCTTTTTGCAGACCTCGATGTCTTTAATGTAATACTTCACAGCTTTTCTGTAATAGCCCTTCTGCTTCCAAATTATTCCCATGTTTCCGATAACCGAAGTTATACCGTACTGGTCATTGATTTTTCTTGCGATCTTCATTCTCTCCTTATAAAACCTTATCGCATCATTATACTCGCCCTTCATCGCATTTATGGTGCCTTTTATTCCGAAGGCGAGGCTCACTCCCGACAGATTATTCACAGACCTTGATATTTCAAGCGATTTGTCGCACATTTCAACGGCTTTTCCGTATTCGCTTCTGTACATATAAACCCTTGCAAGCTGACCGGCCGCTTCCCCCTCCTCCCTCTTCATTTCAGATTCTGCGAACCTCTGCATCGAGTCAAGCAGAAGAGATTCCGCTTCATTGTACCTTCCCATAGTTAGATAGGTTTTTCCCGCTTCAAGAATATTTGCATAGACAAGTATTTTTTCTTTTATTTTTTCCGCTCGTTCTTTGTTTTTAAGGTACGATTCAAGACTCTCCCTGATTCTTCCGGTTCTGAAATAGACTTCTGCAAGCTTCATTGAAATTTCTATCTTTTCTTTATCGCTCAGGTCAAATTTTATGAGCTTGTCCAGCATTCTCTCGGCATCTTTGTTTGCCCAGTTTTTCATTGATGCGTCGGACGCCGCACCGAGCCATTTAACTGCCTTTTCGACGATTCCGCTTTTTTCATAATGGTAAGCTATCTCAGCAAACCGCCCCTTCTTTCTTCTGTATTTTTTTTCAAGTATCTTGGCCACTTTTGCGTGCCTGCTTTTAAGTTCTCTTGTCAGCTGCATTTCATATGCGCAATCGCTTAAAAGTCCGTGATTGAATATATACCGCCCGCCTCCGAGAGAGGACCACACGGTTTCCTCTTCTCCGGCGTTTATGAGACTCTCTGAATCTGCGCCGGTGACAATATCAACCATTGATTTTTCAAACTCCCTGCCGAGAACCGAAGCCCAAAGAACGCACTCTTTCAGTTTTTTTTCCATTCTGTCGATTCTCGCCGTTAAGACGCTGTTAAGGGACGCAGGTATTTCGTCCGTATTTGAGGCAATCTCATACACGCCGTTTACCCGTGAGAGGTAGCCGCCTTCATGAAGGTATCTGACCAGAGATTCTATGTGAAAGGGATTTCCCTGAGATTTATCGAATATGTACCCTGCCGCCTTTTCGGATATTCTTCCGCTTAAAATCTCCGTGACCGCCTCCGATGAACTCTCTCTTGTCAGATTTTCAAGCATTATCTGCTGTTCGTCATCTTTTGAATCCTCCGAGAATGAGAATACGGAACCGTCATCTCCGAACCTGTAAGTCGCGATTAAAAGAATTTTTTCGTCTTTTATGTTTCTAACCAAATATCTGAAAAATTCCTTTGTTTCACTGTCAATCCAGTGCGCATCCTCAACCACTATCACAAGAGGCTTTTCTGCCGACATTGCCTTAAAGAGTGAATGAAGTGCCAAGACAGTGTTCTCGAATATCTGCTTTGGTTCTATTCTCTCAAAGAAAGAGTTCTGCCAGCGTATTCCGAGAAGCGCCCCTATCAATGACTCTTTTCTTTTCAGCTCTTCGGCAAAGTCGCTTTCTTCTCCTGAATTCCTTAAAATTTCTTTTATGCCTTCCTCAAACTTTTTTTTCTTTTCTTCAGCTTTGTCAAACTCATATACTCCGAAATAACAAGACAGGAAGTATGAAACCGGATTAAATGATTTTCTCAAAACACTGTCGCACTGCATGAATGCTTCACCATGATTGACCGATGAGGATGAGAGGGCTTCGCTGACAAGGCGTGATTTGCCTGTGCCTGCCTCTCCGCATATGTAAACCACCGACCCTGACTCAGAGAGTTTTGACACCTTATTCGCTATATACTCTCTCTCTTCATCCCTTCCCAGCATTCTGGAGCTTCCGAAAAACATCTTCTTCTTTCGCGCCTCTCCTGTCAGAAGAGAGACCGAGACAGAGTCGGTTTTTCCCTTGACAAAGATTTCACCTCTCTTTTCAAACAAGAACGAGGAGGAGCACGCTTCCGCAGTTCTTTCATCTGTCAGTATTTCTCCCGGATTTGCCGCCTGCATGAGGCGCGCCGCAGTGTTTACCTTGTCTCCGAAGGCAGTGTAAGAAGAATACTCTTCTCCACCCACTGTTCCGCAGTATGCAGTCCCCTCCGCTATGCCGAAAGAAGCGCCTGACGGCAGAATGTTTTTTGCTTGCAGGGCGAAATTCATCGCCGCGCGGATGTCATTCTCTCTGCTTAAGGGCATTCCGAAAAATACAGGCATGGTTGTGCCTTTGTCGGAAATGTCGACCATCGGAATATACCCGCGGAAATCTTCTGCAATTTTCGCTAAACTTTTTATATTTTCCTTTAAATTTTTTTCCTCTTTCAAAGATATGAAAACCGATACGATTCTCTTGAACTCACCAAGGAGATTTTTATTTTGAAGTTCGGGAAAATACGAACCGAATATAAAATCCTCCTGTTTTTCTTCTTCTTTAATCAGCTTCAGGTTTTGTACAACATGACTGCTTTTTATAGAGGCGAATTTTTCATTCCTGACGTTATCTTCTTCATAGAGTTTTTTCTCTCTGAAAGAAAATCTGTGAATAACCGTCTCCATCGGAAGAGAGAGTTTCTCTGCCTCTACCGCCCTCTTTATGCCCCTTCCCTTAAACCAAAACATTCTTTTGCTTCCGGCATCGATTACCCTTCCGGTCACTTCTCCTCTGCCGGCTCCTATTTTGATGGATAATTGTAACGGCAGTTCTGTGATTTGCGACATTTCTTTGAAATTTCCGTTGATTTCTGAAAGAGCGGAAAAAAAATTTTCATCCGAAACATATTCTTCCGGAAATATCCCTGTGAAGGCATCTCCGGCAAAGGAGGATATGAAACCTCCTCTACGGTTTATTATGGCTGACGACCTGCCAAAGACGCTCTTTAACACATCTCCCACAGTCTCGGTTCCCGATCTGCCCTTTTTCGCCAGTATTTCAGTCATGGAAGTGAAGCCGGAAATGTCCGCAAACAAGACCTTAGCATTAAAGCGCAGAGACATATCCTTGCTTTTCTCAATATTCGAGACTATCTGAGGGTAGAATCTCATTTTAAAAAGCTTCCAGCGAGTGCATTATTACGAAAAAGCATAACTGCATAAAATATATTCTTCCCAATAGCTTGTTATTTTTTCCGCGGGAGAGAGAGAAGAGAACAAGAGAGAATAAAAATGCGATTATGAACCATGCCGCATAGTTGTGAAACGGAACAATTCCATTCTCCCAGCTCCACCAGTTGTGCTTTATGGCTGACGGCTCTATCAGAACGTCAAGGTAGACTAGCAAAACCGCAGAAATAAATGAAGCTATAAACCTGTTTGAAGTAACCTGAGATGCTATTGACAGTCCCGCGAGCATCAGGATAAGCCAGTTCAAACCTATGACCGGGGGCACTTCGAAAACCTTCATTCCCAGCCCCCCTTTGTAGACATACTCTCCGAAGACAATTCCGGTCTTCACACCGGCGACTTCAATAAAGTATGTGGCCGCTAAAACGCAGACAAGTACAATAAACCTCTTTTTTGTCAGTTCGACGGTTCTGATTATCACATAGACGGATGAAATGAAAAGAAAAAACGGCGTCAAGAAAACAAAAAGAGGATTAAGAAAGTTTAAAGACAAACCAAAAGACCCAGCGAGAAATAGAATGAAAAGAATAATTGATTCAACAGATGTTCTCATACCCAAATATTGAAATATTTTCAAATCAAAGTCAATAGGGTTAAGTCAGTAACTTTATTTTTCCTTGAAAATAACAATTTAATATGATAAAATTATCGAAACTTTAATATAAGGAGTATTTGATGATACAGTACGATTTAGCTTTTTCAAAGAATATAAAGGCAATGAAACGCTCGGTTATCAGGGAACTGTTGAAAGTCACCCAATCTCCTGAGATAATTTCATTTGCCGGCGGTCTGCCCTCTCCGGAATCCTTTCCGATAGAGGAGATCAAAAAGATCACGATGGAAGTCCTTGAAAAAAACGGCACAAAGGCGCTTCAGTACGGAGCTACTGAGGGTTTTCCCCCTCTTGCAGACGAGCTTATAAAGCTTATGGCTCTTGACAACGTAAAGATAGGAAGAGAGAATCTTGCTATTACGATTGCCTCACAACAGGGGCTTGACCTCGTCGGAAAGATTTTCTTCAATCCCGGAGACATCGCAATTGTCGAGAGTCCCACCTATGTGGGAGCTTTAAGCGCTTTCAACTCATACAGAGGCAAGCTTGTTGACGTGGAGCTTGATGATGACGGAATGAGAATTGACATTCTCAAAAAGACGCTCGCAAACCTTAAAAAGCAGGGAAAGAAGCCGAAATTCATCTATGTGATACCCGACTTCCACAATCCTGCTGGAGTAACGCTCTCTTATGAGAGAAGAAAACAGCTGATAGAAATAGCAAAAAAAGAAAAAATCATGATAATCGAGGACAGTCCATACAGAATGGTGCGCTTCCGCGGGAAGAACATTCCTTCACTCTATTCGATGGACAAAGAGGGACTTGTCGTCTCCCTATTCACCTTCAGCAAGATATTCGTGCCCGGATTCAGGCTCGGATGGGCTATAGGTCCAAAGGAGATAATCGACAAAATGATTATTGCGAAGCAGGCCACAGACCTCAGCACGCCTGAAATAACGCAGCATATAGCAGCCTCATTCCTTCAGAAAAAGCTTCTTCTGCCGACCGTAAAGAAAACCGTATCAATCTATGAAAAAAAGAACAAGCTGATGCTAGAGATGCTCGACAAGTATATGCCGAAGAAGAAAGGCGTCAGATGGACAAAGCCCGACGGAGGGCTCTTCCTCTGGGTCACCCTTCCGGAGAAGTACGACTGTGACAAAATATTCACAAAAGCCATAGAAAAGAAAGTCGCTTATGTGGTCGGCTCTGCATTCTACGTTGGCGGAAAGAAAAAGAATTCGTTCAGAATGAACTTCTCATATCCGTCGATGGAGCAGATAAAGGTGGGAGTCAAGAGACTGGCGGAAGTCATTGACAATGAAATAAAGTAGAAATTTAACTTATCGTGAATAAAAAAGGGCGCGATAAGCGCCCTTTTTTCTTACATCTGCTCCCACATACGCCGAAGAAGGCCTTTGTTGTCCTTCCATCCCTTTTCAACCTTTACGAATATTTCAAGAAATACGTTTCTTCCCAGAAACTCTTCAATCATCTTTCTAGAGCGCACTCCCACTTCCTTTATAGCGGCTCCCCTTTCGCCTATGAGAATCCCCTTCTGACTGTCGCGTTCTACAAGAAGTTTTACCCTTATATAATCCTTTCTGTTTGCCTTCTCAGTGAATTCATCAACTATTATCCCCGTTGAATACGGGACCTCCTCTCCGTAGATTTCAAAGACAGCCTGACGCACAAATTCCGCCACAAAGAACCTCTCCGGTTTTTCCGTGATGATGTCTTCCGGATAAAAAAGATTGTCGTGTGGAAGATATTTCTTTATGTTTTCTATCAGTTTGTCAAGCTTAACTTTATTAAGGGCTGAAATGAGAACAACGTCGTCAAACCTCTCTTTGAGAGCCCGTTCTATCATTTTCGCCTCTTCTTCGCTTATCCTGTCCGTTTTGTTGAGAACCGCTATCGGCCTCTGATTTTTTGAAAGCTGAAACTCGAATATCTCCTTGTAATTCTTCATATCATACAGGAAGAGTATCACGTCGGAGCTCTTTATTGATTCGTTTATATCCCTCAGCATCCACTCATCGAGCATGTTCTTTGTCTTCAAAAATCCCGGTGTGTCGTAAAATATTATCTGACTCTCGTCATCCATGTAGATTCCCTGTATAGACGCGCGTGTTGTCTGCGCCTTCGGCGACACTGCCGACAGCTTGAAATCAAGAAGCGCGTTAAGAAGGGTGGACTTGCCGGTGTTCGGCCTGCCGATAATTGATACATAGCCTGATTTCATCATGCTCCGAATTTTTTGAGTTTTCCTGTCGAGGCGAGAAGAAGAGGCATAAGCTGTTTAGAGTATATTCTTCCTATAGAACCCTTTAGACACTCTCTCTCGGAGAATGATTTGACGTCCGAACTTCTCGGGTGTTTGCTCACCAAAAGAAGAGGCACTGTGTGGTGAGAGTGCGCCATCAGAACAGAAGGCGTGGAATGGTCTGCTGTTATTGCAACAGCTCCGAAATTCATTTTCTCAACTTCCGGCAAAAGCGAGTCGAACTCCTCTATAATTTTGACCTTTGCTTCGAAATTTCCGTCCTCTCCGTAGGAATCAGTCTTTTTTACGTGAAGAAAGAAAAAATCATACTTATCATAGTTCGCCTTTAGGGTCTCTATTTCGCTCTCTATCGTCTCTCCGGTTTCGAGCACGTCCATTCCCACAAGTGAAGCCAAACCTTTATACATAGGGTAGGTGGCGATGCAGCATGGGTTGAGCGAATACCTCTCCTTCATTGTCTTTATATTAGGCATCTTTGATATTCCCCTGAAAAGAACCGAATTTGCCTTCTCTTCATCTTTAAGAATATTCATTATCTCTTCAGTAGCTTTGTTTATTACAGCGGCCGCCTCTTTTGAGTCATCCGTCCTTGGTACTGCGCTTAATATTTTCTTTCCTGTTTCCTGCGGGTCTGTGTCATTCACATCAGCATTGCCTTTAATTCCTCTTATGACAAAGACAAACCTGTGTTCTTTGCCTGCATAAAATTCCACGGGTCTGCCTTCAATTGACTTCAGCTTATCCCTCAGTTTGGCGACAAGGCGCTTATTCTCGTCCGACGAAATTCTTCCCGCTCTCCTGTCCGTAATGATTTTGTTTTTATCGATCGTTGCGAAATTGCATCTTGCGGTTACCGTCTCTCTGTCTATCTTGAGATTGAGTCCGAGAGCCTCAAGGATTCCCCTGCCTATTAAAAAATCAGTCGGTTCATAGCCGAAGACTCCGAGGTGTCCGGGGCCGCTGCCGGGAGTTATGCCCACGTCGACAGGTATCATGTCGCCGGTCTCATAATTGGATGCAAGCCTGTCAAGATTGGGTTTCACTGCGCTTTCAAGCTCGGTTTTTTTCTCTTTTCCGGGCAGTCCTCCCACTCCGTCGAGGACTATCAAAAGAATTTTGCTTTCGTTTGAACTG
>JAQVDU010000021.1 GCA_028698175.1 bacterium
GACTTTATGGTTCTTCATCACAGTGAGAAGGTCTTTCTGAATTTCCTCGTTGATTACGCTCTTTGAATAATCTTTTTTCCTCTGTATGTACATGTATTCATCATAAACGTTGTTGCGCGGCATTCCCTGGCATGAGGAAAGCAGAACAAGAAGAATAGAGAAGAAAAGAATTCTCTTCAGTTGTTTCCTCCCGCATCAATCATCTTCTGCAGCATAAGGGCGTTTCTGACAGCGAAGCCTCCGTGGCAGTTGTTGAAAAAAACAAAGACGCTCTTCGTTTTCTGCATAAGTTTGACAACGTCTGCGTGAAACTCCCTGATTTCCCCCTCGGAATAAAGATAATCGTACCTGTCCTCTGCTGTGTACCAATTTGTGTTTTTTCCGTGGAGCCTCAGATAACCCTCCTCTACAGAGGTCTCGATTTTTCTTTGAGGAAGAGAACCAATCTGCGGCAGGTCTGTTGCTACGTATAGCAGGTTTATTTTTTTCAAAAAAGCAAATGTCTCCTCATTTATCCAGTCGCTCCTCCTGAATTCTGCAAAGAGCCTGACCTCCTTCATCTCATCGCTGAGCATGTGCAGGTATTCGAGGTTCTCCTTTGTCTTGTGAAATGATTCGGGGAACTGAAGCAGCATTCCTTTGAAGTTGAAATTGGAATTGCCGCCAAGATAATTTTTCGCCACGTCTCGTATCAGATCCTTTCCGGCCTTTTCGTGCGTAACTTTATTGTAAGCTTTTATCAGGTAAGCGAAATCGGGAGGCGCCTTCTTGGAAAACCCGCTGAGTTGACGTTCGTCGGCCAGCCTGTAATAAGTAAAATTCAGTTCAAGCGCATTGAAGCCGAGTTTGAGATACTCGCTTAACATATCGCTCTTTTTTGTGGCCTTGGGGTATGCGGTTCCTATCCAATCCTCAAAATAGTATCCGCTTGTCCCTATAAAAAGATTTTTACCTTCTTCAATTGCCTTCATCTTGATTTTCAACAGAGGAGGTTAGAAGCTCTTTCGCTTCCTCAAGGTCGCTCTCATCTACGAAGAGTTTTACTCCCATGGACAAGTCCATCTGCGGGTAGAATCCGGATGCGTCATCTGATTTCAAAATCACCCTTATGTTGTTTGACTCAAGGAGGCCCTTGGCTATCTCTGCCTCCTCTCTCGTCGAGAACTTCTTCAAAAGCGCGATTTTTCCGTTCATCTTCTGCCTGTGCGCTCCTTAGCTCTCGCTATAAGCGACTTTCCCTTATCCTTTCTCTTTTTGAATATCGATATTATTGTTTCTGCCTCTTCAAACGGGACGGTGATGAACGAGAAAGTGTCCAGAACCTTTATGTCCCTTATCAGATTTCTCTTTATGCCTGTTTCATTGCTTATGTAATCCGCTATCTTTGACTCAGTCATCTTGTTTGCCTTTCCGAGAGCGATAAAGAGGCGCGTCGAGCCTTTTTTGTCGACTGCCATAGAAGGCGGTTTTATCTCAGTATAGGTTGATTTGTCGAATTCAGCGCTGAGCGCGTACTTTATAAGAGCAGACAGAATCTCTTCCGCAGAAAAATCCGAATCTAGAAGAGATGCCGCTATTTCGGAGTATTCTATGTGCTTGTTTTCTTCGATTATCTCCTTAAGGTCTCCCCTGAGCCTCTCTCTTTTGGTGGAGATGATGTCGCTTACCGCTGGGAGTTTTCCGCGCTTTATTTCAGTGTTGGCAACGCGTTTTATGTAGACAAGAGTCCTGTACTCCGCGGGAGTGATGAAAGTCACGGCTATCCCCTCTTTGCCGGCCCTTCCGGTCCTTCCTATCCTGTGAACGTATGACTCGGGGTCCTGTGGAAGAGAGTAATTTATCACGTGCGACAGTTCTATTATGTCAATTCCTCTTGCGGCAACGTCGGTGGCCACGAGAATGTTGACCCTCTTGTTTTTGAACTTTGCAAGAACCCTCTCCCTCTGGTACTGGGAGATGTCTCCGTGAAGCGCTTCTGCCGAATATCCCCTGTCGAGCAGTTTGTTGGACAGGTTGTCTACGTCAACCTTTGTTCTGCAGAAGATCAGTCCGTAAAAATCGCTCTCCATGTCGATTATTCTGCAGAGAGCTTCGAATTTATCGTGTTCCGCAACTTCAAAGTAGATCTGCTCCGTGAGGTCGGTTGTCAGCTGAGTCTTTTGTATGACTATTGTCTTGGGATTTCTCAGATATTTTTTCGAGAGCACCCGTATCCTTTCGGGAATAGTGGCTGAAAAGAGAAGAGTCTTTCTCTCATTCGGAGAATGCTGAAGTATAAGCTCCACGTCCTCTATGAATCCCATGTTGAGCATCTCGTCCGCCTCGTCTAATACAAAAAATTTCACCTCGGAGAGCTTGAGGGTCTTTCTGTTGAGATGGTCTATGATTCTTCCCGGAGTTCCGACGACAATGTCCACTCCTTTTTTCAAGCTTCTAAGCTGCATTTCCATTGACTGTCCTCCGTACACAGGAAGAACGGTAAATCTTTTTTTTCCCTTGAGCGAATTTATCTCCTCTGAAACCTGTATCGCCAATTCCCTTGTGGGAGTGAGTATAATTGCTCCCGGAGCAACACCGCCCGGTTCGAGCATGTCAAGTATCGGCAGACCGAAGGCGGCGGTCTTTCCTGTCCCCGTCTGCGCCTGCGCCACAATATCATTCTCTCCCGCAAGCAGAAGCGGTATTGTCTTGACTTGTATGTCAGTGGGCTCTTCAAAGCCCTTCTTCTCAATGGCCGCTATCGCATTGTCTGAAAGTCCCAAATCCCTGAATGTCGGTTTCTCCATCTATTCTCCTTTTGGTGTGAAAACATTATCACACATTATTTTGCAAAAATCGGTTGTTAAGTCAATATTCCTAAAAAAAGAGGCGCCGTCTGGCGCCTCTGGATAAAGATTTCAGTCCTTATGCAGAACCACGGCGGTTCCGCCGTTAAGAGAGTAATTCATTGTCGTGTCATCGACAAACTCAAATCCGTATTCAGTCGAAGTGGTCTCTGTTTTGTATGTAAAGGAATAAGAATCATCTCCGATTTCATCGGTTATCTCAACGCCCGGATTCAATGCAAGCGCCTTATAGTCCATGTCAAGACTCTCTGAGTGGTAGAGCACGTTGTCGGAAGCGAATTCCCACGTGAGAATATCATAATCATCGCTCCATGAGCCCATAGCCCAGTCTGGAGGAGTGAGAGGCGACTTGTCAAGAAGCGAACATGAGGTCATGAATGCGATAAGCATTATCAAACCTGCACTCGTCATTAAAATTCTTTTCATATAAACTCCTTATCTTTTGTTTTGTTTTACTGCTTCCAATTTTTCAAGCATTTTCATAAAATTTGCTTTTGCCATTCTCGGTATCTTTTTCTTCTTTGGAAATTTGGATTTCACAACGTCATCTGAGTACCTGTTGACAGCATCTTCGATTACCTTTGAAAGTTGCGCATACCTGTCTATGAACCGCGGGGTAAAGTCAGAGTATAAACCGAGGATGTCATTCAAAACCACTATCTGTCCGTCGCTTTGAGTGCCTGACCCTATGGAATAGACGGGTATTCTGAGATTCTCTTTCAGATATTTCGTGACGAGGTCTACAGTGTTTTCGATTATTATCATTTCAACTCCCGCCTTTTCAAGAGTTTCTCCATCCATTATTATTTGAATTGCCTCCTCTTCGTTAAAACCCATGACAGGGTAGCCGCCGTATTTCTTATAGCTCTGGGGCTTCATACCTATATGGCCGCACACGGGAATTCCTGAATCTATAACTGCTTTTATTCTGTCTATCAATTCTCTTCCGCCCTCCATTTTAACCGCATCGCATCTTGTCTCTTTCATTACCCGGCCGCAGTTTTTAATGGCATCCCTCTTTGACGGCTGGTATGACATGAAGGGCATGTCGACAATCATGTAAGGGCTTTTGATGGCCTTTCTGACGCCTTTGGAAAAGGTTATCATCTCGTCAAGGGTTATTTCAAGAGTCGAGCGGTTTCCCAGCATTGTCATTGATGCGGAATCTCCCACAAGGACAATGTCTATTCTGCACTTTTCAATAACCGATGCAGTTGAATAATCGTAGGCAGTCACGAGGACTGCCTTACGATTATTTGATTTCTTTTCGAGAAGGTCTCTGTACTTTATTTTCATTCTTCTTCTATGATTATTATCTCCTCTTCGCCCGCGACGCTCACAGTATCATTCTCTTCCGCCGCTTCCTCCTCTTCAACCATTATAGCCGTCTCCTCTTTTATCTCCTCTTCTACAACAGGCTTCACAGCTTCGACGGTTTTTTCTTCGACTACAGGCTGTTCCTCGACTGTCTCTACAACCGTTTCGACCTTTTCTTCGACTACGGGTTCGACTACTGGCTGTTCCTCAGCAATGGGGGTTGCGGTCTCGACAGTCTTCTCTTCAATAACAGGCTCTTCCTGCTTCACCTCTTCAATAACCGGTTCTTCATAAGTGACTGTAGAAACTTCCTTCTCCTGAGTAATTATGGTATTGCTTCCGGTTATGTTTGCTATGGCATTGTATTTCTGAAGAAGATATTCTGTTTTATTCCTGTATGCAAGCTTAAGTTCTTCATACGGTTTTATGTCCATGTTTCCTTTTATCGAGATCATCGCGGCGGTGGAATAGTCCTCGTAAGGAACGAGTATCTGGCAGGCTCCTGCTGCATAGTATTCTCCCACCTTGTTCTTTCTTATGACTGTAAAGACGTCTCCGGAGTTGATGTTCTCATTTTTTCCCGCATTAACGAAGACAATCGTGAATTCATTTGTCTTAAGCTTGGGATTCTCCGTACCTATTAAAGAGGCTCTGATGTCCTCCGATTCTTTGAGGTATGTGGAGTTGATGGGCACGTAGGGCTCTGTCATGAATCCTATGAAATCGCCCTTTTTTATCATGTCGTACGACTTTGTTATGGTGCCGTAGGCTTTGTTGCCTTCCCATCCTTCGATTTTCACGCCGCCTATTATGTTCACGTGCTTGCCCTTTGACTCGCCGCTCTCATTGTCTTTGACCTTGGTTTCATACCTGAAGATTATGAACTCTTTGTTCTTGAATGTTTCGTCAATGGAATCAAACTGCATATAAATCTTCTCGTTCATAACCATCTGATAGGAATCTTTGTAGAGAGAGGTTATCTTTCCGACTTTCGGGTTTGAAATAGAAAGATATCCCGCCCTGAATGCTAGCTTCTTTGCCACGGCATATTCTATCGCATTCGATATTTTCACGTTTTTCGACCTTTCAATCTTCTTTATGTCCTCTCTTATCGTCTTCACCGCTCCGATGGTTTCGTCCTCTTTGATTTCAGTGTAGACGATATCCCTCTCCTCCGTCTCCTTCTCGACTATAACGTCCTCAGCCTCCGCTGTATCGTAGGTCGTCTCTGAAACGCTTGTCTCGTCTGCCGGCACATCCGGAATTATGAATTCCTGGCCGGGGTAGATCCAATGCGGATCCTGTATCTTTTCCATGTTAGCATTGTAGATGTTTCTCCAGATAAAGGGATTGCTGTAATAATAGCCTGACAGATCCCAGAGTGTGTCCCCTTTTTTCACCACATGCACCTTCTGTGCGAAGAGCGCATTGAAAATCATGACACATATGAGCAGGAAGGATGCTCTTTTCACTTCTCCTCCTTTTGTGAATTTTCTGATTTCTCGTTCTGCTTCTGCAGATACAGATATTTTAAATTGTTCAAAATCTCGTCGAAAATCTTTTTCTCCTCAGGGTTGAGGCATTCATTCATTTTGTTTTTAAGATAATCAAGAAGGGTTATTGCGTGATTTGCCGCCTTCAAATCGAGTTTTGATTCCACGCCCGGAATGTCGAGCATTTTGAGGCTCGAGAGAGCCTGAAGGTAGAATGGATTTATAATCTCCAGAAGCTTCGATTCTTTAAGGTCTTCAGACAAGGTTTCCTCCGTTTGTTGCAAGAATGTTTTTTGAATAGTAAACTTTGTTTTTTTTCATAAATACGCGCGGCACCCTCGGGCCTATTCCTGTCATGATTTCATATATCAGAGTGCGGGAGTGTCTGGAGATTTCGCTTAATGGAATGTTATCTCCAAAGACCTCCGCTTCGTCTCCGACCTTGGCTGTTTTGATATGCGAAACGTCTATCATTGTCAAATCCATGCACACGTTTCCCACCACACTCGCCCTCTTGCCGTTTACGAGCATGCTCGCTTTGTTCGAAAGAGACCTCGGATATCCGTCCGCATACCCGATGAGACACGTAGCAATGACCATGTCCTTCTTCGCCGTGAAAGTGCGTCCGTAAGAGACCGAATCGCCCTTCCTTAGCATTTTTATCTGTCCTATTCTCGTTTTAAGCTTCATAACCGGTTTCAATGCAACCGTATCTCTGAGTGTTTCGTCAGTATACTGGCCATATATCATTATTCCCGGCCTCACCAGATTGTAGCCGCATCCTGAAATATTTTCGATCGCCGAAGAGTTTGCAATGTGTTTGTACTTTATCTTTATCTTTCTCTTCTGCAGTTCATCAAGTATTATATCAAATCTTTTCCTCTGCGCAATAGAGAAGGACTTGTTTCTTCTCTCGGCTTCGGCAAAATGGGAGAAGATTCCCTCCACCCGCACATTCTTAAGAGACGAAATTCTTTCTATATCTTTAGCCGCATCAGAATAGGATATTCCGGTTCTGTTCATGCCAGTATCCACTTCCACATGAGCGTTTACCACCCTGTACTTTCTCCTTGCCGCATCGTCAAGTTTTTTGGCGAATTCAAAGCTGATGAGATTCGGCATCAGGTTATAGTCGATTATTCTGCTGATGTCGCTCTCCATCACCGGACTTAGTATCAGGATGGGATTGTCTATCCTGTGAATTCTGAGCTCTATCGCCTCATCCATGGATGCGACTCCGAACATTTCTATGTGGGGGGAGAGCACTCGCGTTATCTCTATGCTGTCATGTCCGTAGGCATTCGCCTTGACGGCGGCCATAACCTTCGTTTTTTTGCCTAAAAGCTTTTTCAGGGTCTTCACATTGTGCATGAGATTGTCAATGTCAATCTCCGCCCATGTTCTGTTCTTCATTCTTCTCCTTGAATATTCCTTCCTTCGTCAGAATAAGTCTGGCAGAATCAATCTCAAATTTTGTTCTGAGAATGTAATTGTCCCATTCCGTTTTGTACTCGACGAGGGAATCTATGTTTTCCGCGTAGAATCTTCTGAACGACTCGAGGGATTTCGGATACTCTTTATTCTGCCTGCGGTAGTCGTCTATTCTGTTTTTGAGATTCACCACTGAGACCAGCTTTCTTGACTCTTTGTCGATGTTCATGTTCTTAAGCTGGTTAGGAGGTTTTACAAATAGTATCATCGCAGTTATCACGATCAAAAATCCGAGAAGCAGTTTGTAGAATCTCTCTTTATTCTGTTCCATTCGCCTCGTTTAACAGCTTTTCATTGTTCTTCTCGTTTACCATCGTCTGGTTCCATCTCGGCTCAAAGACCAGGTTCACTTTGACGTTTCCCTCTCCGGCCAATGCTTCAAGCTTCTGCTGAACATCTCCCATCATTACTGATGCAAGCGGACAGCCGGGAAAAGTCAGAGTCATCACGACTTCTATTTTTTCATTTTTTATTTCAACGTCGTAAATGAGCCCGAGCGTCACAATGTCCATTCCTATCTCCGGATCAAGCACACTGCTCAAAGCTTCTATAACCTGCTTTCTTTCCATGTCACCTCCATTATAATCTTTATAAATAACATATAAATATAATGGAGTCAATACCTTCAAGCTTCTTCAAGATACTTTATGAAGAGACTCTGCTCAAACTCCTTTGATTTTTTGTACAGTTTTCTGTAGATTGCCACGGATTTTTTTCTGTATTCTCTTCTTCTTGTCATTTTAAAAAGAGTCAGATAGAGAAATGCCAGATCCTCATCTTCCCTGCACCTCTTGGTCATCTCAAGAATATTCTTCTCTCCGGCATCTGCGTCTCTCAGATACAGAAGTTTGTTTTTCATCACTTCGCATTCGAAAGAGACCCTGTCGTCTTCGACTTTGGTTGCTTCTTCGTATGATTCGGCATTTAATTTTTCGGAGAGACTGAAATCTTTCAATTCAAACCATATTCTTGACAAAGAATTCAAAAGTTTCGCTTCGTCTGCTTTAAATCCGTCCTTCTTTGCTATCTTCAATGCCTCGGAAATAGGCTCTATTGCGTCTCTGTGCCTCCCAATGGCGAAAAGCACTTCGCCTTTGTTTTTATAGGTGTTCATCATATGCTCTCTGAATGCATACTCTTTCATCATATCCAACGCCTGATCATACATCTCCAGAGCGTCATCAACCATTGTTCGCTCCTTATAGAGATTTGCCATTGCGTGGAGAGAGAGAATCATCGAATTCATGTCTCCCATTTCCTCTGATATTACATAACATTTCTGAAAGCTGTCGAGAGCTTCGTCAAAGTTGCCAGTAGATTTTACAAGGTTTCCGAGATTGCCGAGAGAGTATGCCTCTCCCTGTCTGTCTCCGTACTTTCTTGAGATTACAAGCCTCTTCAAATACATTCTTTTTGCCTTGGCGTATTTTCTTGTCATGAAATAAAGATTGCCGAGTTGCATATAACCCTGTCCCAAAGTGAGAATTTCATTGGCTCTTTTAAGAGTTTCAATGCCGAGAAGGTAGTTTTTCTCCGCTTCTGAGATGCTTCCCTGCATCATCTGAATCATGCCTATGTTGATTTTCGCCCTTCCAGCATTGACTTTCATTTCATTCTTTTCCGAAATCTCGAGAAACCTCTGATAGTTTTCGAGAGCGTTTTTAAGGTCTCCCTTCAAATAGGCAAGAGTTCCATTTATATTGTAGTAGCCGGCTATCGTAAGGGATTCGCTTACCAAATCCAGAACTCTTTTTGCATTCTCCATCTTTTCGTCGGCCTCAGCGAACCTTCCCCTCTGTCCGAGAAGAGCCGCTCCCTTTGTATTCATGCCCACGTAGTTTTTGTAAAGCTTGTTTTCAAAGGCTTTGCCGCACCATGAAAAATACTCTTCGAGCGCCTCATCCCATCTCCCGAGATGCTCATAGACGTTCCCCAGAATCTCGTGAAATTCAACTTCGTCATCCGGCGTCTTTGCATATTTCAATACCCTCTTGTAGTAATCGAGCGCATTCTGCATCATAAATTTCTTAAGCGCGTGTTTTCCTGCCATAAGAAGATATTTTTTTGCCTTTTCCTCAATCCGTCCGTTTTCAAAATGAAACGCCATCTCTCCGGAATGCTGTTCGGGGGTTTTTCTGTAAATTTCCTCCATGCACTCGCCAGCAAGAACATGAAGATCCCTCAGTCTGTCCTTCATCTGCAGTCCGTAAAGGGAATCCCTTATTATCGCATGTCTGAAAATATATGTAAGCTCGCCCAGAGGCGATATCACTTCCGTATACTCTCTTTTGCTCAGCTCCTCTTTCATGTCTCTTCTTTTCAGCATCAAGGAAAGTATAACCGTTGAAAACTTTTTTCCCAGCACGGATGCGGTTTTGATGATGGAGCGCACTTCCTCAGAGAGTATGTCTATTCTCGACATTATCATGGATTGTATGTCATCCGGAATTTCAATTTGATCGGAAGAGAGCCGGATCATTCCGCCGTCATTCACTATGATATTTCTTTCAAGAAGGTAAAGGCATATCTGCTCCAGATAAAAAAGGATTCCCCTCGCTTTTGTCGGAAATCATTCTCAGCAGTCCTGCGTCAGGCATCCCGCCGAGAATTCTTCTTGAGAGGGATTTTATCTCTTCATTATTGAGGATTTTAACATTCAAAATCATGAAGCGGCTCTCCTCCTTGACAAGCATTTCGGGCGCTTGGCCGTCCGAAGGTCTCTCCGTAGTCACTATCGCTATGCCGTTTAGTCTTTTGTCCTGCGCAATTTTTTTAAGAGCCATTATGGTTTCCCTGTCCGCATTGTGGAAATCCTCGATTGCTAAAATTATTCTATTCTTTGATGATTCAGTCTCAAGCATGAGTCTTAATGCTATCAGAATGTTCTGGAAGAGACTGCTGCCGCTTAGGCGGGAGTATAATGAGTTTTTAGTTTCTATTCCGGCAAGACCTCCGAGAATGCTCTTCACCCTCTCAAGTTCGTTTCTTGAACTTTCGTCTAAAACCTTTTTTAAAAGTTTTGAGAACCTCTCCTCAAAAAGCTCTTTTTCATTTCTTCCGGTTTCATCAGAGCTGTTTAGAAAGTATCCCCTCATCATCTGTTTTATCGGATTGAGCGATTCTCTTAAAAGTTCGTCGCATTCGGCGTAAAGTATCAGACTTTCGTTTGCAAGATTCTTCAACGCTTCGGAAAGGAGCCTGCTCTTGCCTATGCCTGCCTCTCCTGTGACCCTCGCCTCCATTATCCGGTTTCCTTTGCTCTTTATGAATTTCTCAAGAGAGGTCAGTTCATCAGTTCTTCCGACCATTTCACCGTCAAAGAGTCCGGCTGACGATTCTCTCTCTCCTGAAATCAGCATAACTTTTGTTTTTCCCGAGAATCCCTTGAATGTTTCTTCTCCGCAATCCTTCAAAAAAAACTGATTTTTAAGCTTTTTTCCGGTTTCGCCATCAGTTAAAACATCACCCCATTTTGCATGAGTCATTAGTCTCGCGGCCAGATTGACTGATTTTCCTATAACTGTATACGTCGCCCTGTAATTTCCTCCGATTCTTCCCGCATAACATGTTGCGTATGTAAATCCGCATTTTGCATTGTTTTTGAGCTTCGCCGAAGCTTCAAGGACGAATTTCGCCGCCATTTTCAAGTCATTCTCTCTTGAGCGCGGAGCTCCGAACAGCACCATGATTTTCGCTCCTTTGTCGCCGAAATCAATCAGAGGGATATACCCTTTATACGTGTCGGCAAGTTTCTTGATTTTCTCATAAACAGATTCTATATCTTTTCTTCTGCTCATTTCTTTCAGAGAGAGAAAGACGGTTGCAACGCTTCTGAATTCATTCTCTACGTTTTTGACAAGATCCCCGTGAAGGAATTCCTCTTCGCCTGTGTAATTATGTTTTGAACTGCTGTTGGTTCTCTTAGCGGGTTTGTTTTCATTAACAAGAAAAACATCTCCTCTCTCCTGATAATCAATTCCTTTCAGAATTGCTTGTGAAGTTGACTTGTGGATACCCACTTCCTGTTTTCCAAGGTGTTTTTCCGCCTCAGCGGCATTTTCAACTGCTTTGGACATGAAGTAATAATTCTTCGGATTTTCTCCGATTATGCCCCATTCAACATTTCCGTAGGCTATTCCGACTTTTACGGAGACGTCAAAACCGAAAGAATTTTTTCCCTTTAACGAGTGTTCATTGAAAAACCCCCTTATCCCTGTCGCCGCAGAGAGGCAGCTTGAGGGGGATTCATCCATAAAAACAGCGGTGAGGGCATCGCCTGCAAAGGTCGCGACAAATCCTTTGTTGTCATGGACTATTTCCGTCATTTCCTTGAAGCAGAAGTTAAGAATTTTCGAAGTCTTCTCCGCTCCCGACCTTCCCTCTTTCATCATCTCTTCAGTCATTTTTGTAAAGCCCGATATATCGGCAAACAAAACAAACCCATTGAATTTCCCCCCCGCGGCATTCTCCTTGTTATTCTTTAAAATGAAATCCGGAACGAACCCTTTCATGTGATCTCCCTTATTTATATTTGTATCTTAAAAACAGTTTTCCGGAATGAGCATGCTTTTCGTCATGCTCTCTTGTCAGTTTTCTGTATTCATTCTCATCAACGACCATTTTGCCTATGTAAAACGGAAGTTTCAGTTTTGAGAACCCCTCTTTGAAAAAGAGAAGCGGGTCATCCTTTGCAGAGGTCATTCCGCCTCCCAGCATCATTCTCTTCCCTCCTCTTCTGTGAATCGCCTCTATTCCCGAATGAAGAAGAAGAGTTGAAAGCCCGGGATGTTTTTTTTTGTCGATTACTGCGGAGAGATGGTAGTAGGACACATTCTCGCCGAATATGAAGAGAGCTCCTCCGACACTCTCCTTGGCGTTCTGCGCAAGCATCACGAATGCGTTTTTAAGCTTGCTCATGCAAAGAAAATAATCTTTCTTGAACATAAGTTCCTCTGAGGCATTCTTATCATCCATCAGAGAAGAGTAAAGCTCAAAGAAGCTTATGAAATCTCTCTCATCCGAGCTCTCCTTCAAGTCAAGACCGTGCGAAGATGCCCTCTTTATGTCTCCCTTAGTGCGTTTGCTGAACTTTTTCGAATATTCCTCCTCAAGGTCAATATAAACCGTATCGCGCACAAATTCAGTATTGAAGATTTCCGTCTTGGGCGCCTGAATGAAAGGGTTGAATCTTATAAGACCTGCAACGCACCCCCTCTTTGACATCTCCGCGTGAAAGGATGCGAAAAATTCGTTTATGAAGATTTCGTCTGTCGTCCTTGACCAGAAAGAGCCGTATCCGTAGGGAGTTTCGAATGAGTTCGAACCTTTGTCGTATGTGAAAATAAGAAATGCCGCATTCTCATTGTCCTCCATAAAAAACATCTCCGGCTCAGATAGAAGCGATGCATATTCAAAAGAGTATTGCGGGTCGGTTATCATAAATCTATCCAGAATAAACTGCCAGTTTTCTTTTATAAGCATTATTTAAATATATACTTGTATTTTTATCAGTCAATACTTTTATGGCTTTGCCATTTGCTTCTACGAGGCAGCCGCCTCTTTTTCCTTCTCCCTTGACTCTTCTCTCTTATTTAACTATAATCGAAAAAATGAAGACTGCGATAATTCACGACTATCTCAATCAATACGGCGGAGCGGAGAGGGTTTTGGAGACTCTTCTCGAAATATACCCCGGCGCTGACGTCTATACACTTCTGTATGACAAAAATCAGATGCCGGAGTCGATAAGAAAAGCCAACATTAAAAGCTCATTTTTGGGCAGATTTCCTTTTTCCAAATTTTACTACGAGTATCTTCTGCCTTTCTACCCGATAGCCGTTGAGACATTTGACACGAGAAAGTATGACCTTGTCATTTCGAATTCAAGCGCATGGTCTAAGGGAGTCATTACAAACGTCTCTACCTGCCACATTGTCTACTGCCTCAATCCCATGAGATTCGTGTGGGATTCTTATTTTTCGGTTATAAAGAAGAACGGTCTCGTATCAAGAACTTTAAGGATAATACTCCACCATATCAGAATGTGGGACGAGATCTCATCAAAGAGGGGATACAGGTACGTTGCGATATCCGAGAATGTCAGACACAGGATAAAAAAACATTATGACATAGAATCGGACGTTATACATCCTCCGGTCGACACTGATTTCTTTGTGCCGGATTTTAAAAAGAGGCAGGAGGAGTTCTATCTGATCGTCTCCCGGCTGAAGGCGTATAAAAGAATCGAGCTCGCGATAGAGACATTCAACGAACTAAAGAAACCGCTTATAATCATAGGTGACGGGTCCCATTACAACTATCTGAAATCAATATCCGACAGGAACATCCAATTCATGAGAAACATTGACGATGAGAAGCTTCTGTCATACTACCAGAGATGCAGAGCCGTGATTTTCCCGCAGGTAGAGGACTTCGGAATTGTTCCTCTTGAAGCTCAGGCATGCGGAAAACCTGTAATCGCCTTCAAGAGCGGAGGTGCGCTTGAGACGATTGAAGACAAGAAAACCGGAATATTCTTCTGCGAACAGAGTAAGGAGTCATTGATTTCCGCGGTAACGGAATTTGAAAAATATACTTTCGACAATGAAAGCATTCGAAGCCACGCGCTTCTCTTCTCAAAAAGCGTATTCAAAAAGAAATTCCTCGAAAAAGCGAATGAGATATACTCGGATTACAGAAGGGAGATGAATCTATGAACAAAAATCTTTTTCCTCTTCAGCTCATAGAAAATTTTTCCGATTCGCCGCTCTTCGGAAAGAGGTTCTCCGACTGGTTCAGCGGTGATTCTCTTTCTCTCGGGAATGCATGGGAGATAGTTCCCGCAATGGAGAGGATGATTCTGGGATTTGCATTCAAGGCAAAAGATTCTCTTGTCGAATTTGATTCGCCTGATTTGAAAATCATCGGAGACAAAAGAAAAATCATCGCTCTCGTTAAACCTGAAATCGAGGGAACTGCAATCATAAACACTTCAAAGGGTCCTGTGATTTTCGGAGAAAATGTGACTTTGAGGAATTTCACATCGATAGAGGGACCATGCTACATCGGAAGCAAATCCACTATAGATTCTGCAACATTGAGGGGGCCTCTGATCTGCGGAAGAGAGTGCAAACTGTCCGGAGAGATAGAGGAGTCATATATGATGGATTATGTCAATAAGCACCATTACGGATTCATAGGACATTCGGTTATAGGAAGCTGGGTCAATCTCGGAGCCGGAACGACAAACTCTGACCTGAAAAACAATTATTCAAACGTGAGGATGTTCGACGGAGAGGAGTATCGGGATACAATGATGATTAAAGCCGGCTGCATAATCGGAGAGCACGTGAAGACCTCCATAGGAACCATGATAAACACCGGAACAGTGATCGGACCGTTTTCAAATGTGTTTGAGGATATAAGAGACCTGAAGTATGTGAAGCCGTTCTCATGGGGAGGCCACGACAAGGTCTATGAGTTTGACAAATTAACTGAAAACATACAGAGGGTTATGAAGAGAAGGTCAGTTGAATGCTCCGCAGAATATCTTGAAAAGGTTAAGGTTGCTTATTCCGACTTTTCCGTCTGAATTGTCTTTTTCTTCGCCTTGCATTTGAGGCAGATATATTCATCCTTCTTCACTTCCATTCCTTCATATCCGCACTCGTCGCATTTAATTTTTTCCGGCTTTGACCATGTCGCAAAATCGCACTTCGGGTAATTGGAGCATCCGTAGAAGATTCGTTTTTTTGCGGATTGCCGTTCCACAAGGTCGCCGTCATTGCATTTTGGGCACTTTATTCCGGATGAAAAATTCTTCGTGTACTTGCACTTTGGATAATCGGAGCAGGCTATGAACTTGCCGAACCTGCCGCGCTTCACTAGGAGGGGCTTTCCGCATTTCGGGCACGCCTCGTCTATTTTCTCATTCTCCTCTTCAACCTGCTTCGTGTTGGAGCATTTGGGGTAATTGGAGCATGCGAGGAACTTTCCGTACCTTCCCCACTTCACTACCATTGGAGAGCCGCACTTTTCGCACACTGCGTCTGTCTTCTCCTCGATAAGGCTCTTCACTTCCTTCTTGTTTGTCTCAGCATTCTTAAGGGATTTTGAGAACTCGCCGTAAAATTCTTTGAGGAGGTCGTTTCTCTCTATCTTTCCCTGCTCTATCTGGTCAAGCTCCCGCTCCATCTTTGCCGTGAAATCGACGTTGACTATCTCGCCGAAGTAATTGACGAGAACCTTATTCACCACTCTGCCGAGGTCTGTAGGTTTGAAGTTCCTCTTCTCCTTGCTTATGTACTCGCGTCTTGTAAGGATATCTATGATCGCCGCATAGGTTGAGGGTCTTCCGATTCCCTTCGCTTCAAGCGCCTTAACAAGGGTGGCGTCTGTGTATCTTGCAGGGGGCTGCGTCTCCTCTTTCCTAACCTCGCTTGATTTCAGTTCAACCTTGTCTCCCTTTGACATCACGGGTATAAGATTCTTAAGGTCCCTGAAATCTCCGAAGGAATAGATCTTCATGAATCCGTCGAACAAAAGCTGGTTGCCCACTCCTCTGAATAAAAATTCTCCTCCCCTTATGTCGGCAGTGGTGTATGCATAAACGGAATTTGCCATCTGGCATGCTATCGTGCGCTTCCATATAAGAGAGTAGAGTCTCAGCTGGTCTCTGGAGAGAAACTTTTCCGCTCTCTCGGGAGTCAGAGAAACGTCCGTCACCCTAACAGCCTCATGGGCATCCTGCGCCGATGAAGATGCCTTAAATATGTTTACGCTTTGCGAGAGGTATTTTTCCGACAAGGTTTCTTTTACGAATTCCCTCACGGATTTTATCGCATCATCGTTTATTCTTGTAGAATCGGTTCTCATGTAGGTTATAAGTCCTGTCAGCTCGCCCTCTATCTCCACTCCCTCGTAGAGCTCCTGTGCAACCGACATGGTCTTCTTTGCCGTGAAGTTGAGGGCGTTTGATGCGGACTGCTGCAGAGTTGAGGTTGTGAAGGGCGGATGCGGCTTCACCTCTTTCTTCTCCGATTTAACTGTTTCAACAAGATACTCTGCCTTATTGAGATTCTCCTCAATCTCCTTCGCTGATTTTTCGTCAGTGAAAACAGCCTTCTTTGAATTATACTCAATAAGCTCGGCGAAGAAATCCCTGTGCTCTTTTGAAAAGAATCCGCGCACTTTGAAGGTCGTCTTTGATTTGAATGCTTCAATCTTCTCTTCTTTTTCGCAAATCAGCCTGAGAGCCACCGATTGGACCCTTCCGGCAGAGAGCCCCTGCTTTACGGAGCGCCATAAAAACGGAGAGACCATGTAGCCGACTATTCTGTCGAGGATTCTTCTCGCATACTGAGATTCTACAAGGTTCTCATTTATTTTTATGGGATTGTCGAGCCCCTTCTTTATACCGCTCTTGGTTATTTCATAGAAGAGCACCCTGCTCACGTCCTTTCCTTTTGAATCTATCACGGAAGAGATGTGGTATGCGATTGCCTCTCCCTCTCTGTCAGGGTCGGTCGCTATATATATCGTATCGCTCTTCTTTGAATCATCCTTTATCTGTGATATTGTCTTTGCTTTTGAGGGAATCGGCTTGAACTCCGCTTCAAAGTTCTTTTCTATGTTTACGCCCATCACCTTCTCCGGAAGGTCTATTATATGCCCCTTTGAGGATATCACCTTGTAACCTTTGCCTGCATAATTCTCAATTGTCTTTGCTTTCGTGGGCGACTCTACTATGATAAGCTTCACTTCTTCTCCTTTTCTATTGCCCAGAGGTAATTGAGGGCGCGCATGAAATCCTCCGGCAGAGGCGCGAAGAATTCGACCTCCTCTTTCGTACGCGGATGGACAAAGCGCAGAGCCACCGAGTGGAGCGCCTGTCTGTCCATAAGTTTATCAATATACTCAAAATGCTTCTTTCTGTCAAGCTGTACTTCCTTTACGACGGACAAAACGTTTCTGTCATACTCCCCGTCCCCGACCACAGGATGTTCTATGTGACTCATGTGAACGCGGATCTGGTGCGTTCTGCCTGTCTGGAGATTCACTTTCAGCAGAGAAGCGATTTTGAAATCATGAAGAACCTTATAGTCTGTCAGTGCATCCCTGCTGTTTATGTTGGTTACCGCCATTATCTTCCTGTTTGAATTTGAACGGCCTATCGGCGCGTTCACAGTTCCGCGCTTTCTTGTGAATGAGCCCCACACGAGGGTAAGGTACGTCCTCTTCACTCTCCGCTTCTCGATCTCTCCCGACAAAAAAGCGTGGGAATCCTCATTCTTTGCAAAGACCATCACTCCGGAGGTGTCCTTGTCAAGACGATGCACCACTCCCGGCCTTTCTTTGCTTCCGCCCTCAATCTGAGTGTGGTGAAGAAGGGCGTTGACAAGGGTTCCGTCTCTGTTTCCCTTCGCCGGGTGAACAACCATGTCCTTGTCCTTGTTTATCACTATTATGTCGTCATCTTCATATATTATGTCAAGAGGTATCTCTTCCGGCTTCACGTCCGTCTGCACCAGCGCTTCATACTCCACCTCTATTCTGTCTCCCTTTTTCACCTTGTAAGAGGGCTTCTCCTTCTTTCCGTTGACCTTTGCGACTCCGCTCTCTATCATGGAGATAATCCGGGTGCGCGACACTCTCACTCCAAGGTTTTTTATGAAGACGTCAAGCCTCGAATCCGGGTGCTCTGATTTGACTGTATGATCTATTTTGAACTTTGCCATTTATTTTCCTATGCAGAAATTTTTGAATATTGACTCAAGAACGTCTTCAGAGCTTGTCTCTCCCGTCAATTCTTTGATTTCATCCATCATAACGTTTATTTTTTCATCCAGTATTTCGGGCTGAATTGTTTTGCCTATCTTTAAAATCCCATCCATTCTCTCGTTTATTCTCTCAATGAGATTCATCTGCCTTTCGTTCACGCTTATCTCGCTTCTTTCGCTTAGAGACAGCTCCTCTGCTATTCTTTTTTTGAGATCCTTCATTCCCTCTCCGGTCAATGCCGAAATTTCTAAATCCTTTGTTTCTTTGCTTTTGATGTCGCTCTTGCTTCCGCACAAAATAACTTTTCTGCAGAGTGATTTTGCGGCGGACAGCTCTTCATCGCTTACTTCCTTTGAGAGGTCATATAGGTATAGAACAAGGTCTGCCTTTGAGATTCTCTCTTGCACCATTCTTATGCCCTGGCTCTCTGCGTCGCTCTGCGCCTCCCTCAGCCCTGCGGTATCCATAATCTTGACGTAGCGTCCCTCTATCATTGCCCACTCGCTTATGATGTCCCTCGTTGTTCCCTCCTCATGAGACACTATGGCCCTATCGCTCTCAAGAAGTGAATTGAAGAGCGTGGATTTTCCCGTATTTGTCTTTCCCGCTATCACCATGAGAGGATAATTTTCGCCGAAGAGCCCTCTTTTGGATTTTTCCAGAATCCCTTGAGAAATTTCTTTAACCTGTGAGAGCATGTTCTTTGTTTTTGAAAAAGAGAATTCCACGTCTTCGGGAAAATCAATGGAGGACTGGACGTACGCCTTAAGAGAGAGAAGCTTCTCCCTTAGTCTCTCGATGCTTCTTTCAAATTTCTCAATCGCATCTTTTGAAGCGAAGTCGAATGTCTCTTCGCTCATCGCATTGACCTTGGTTAGAACCGATTCCGCCTCCATAAGGGTCATCTTGCCGTTAATGAAGGCGCGCTTTGTGAATTCTCCCCTCTCTGCCGGCCTGCATCCCAGGTCTATGAGGCGCTTTAGAATTCTCTCGGCAGAGATTCTTCCTCCGTGCACGGATATCTCCACAACGTCCTCTCCGGTGTAGGAATTCGGAGATTTGAATGCGGAGATTATCGCTTTGTCAAGCTCTTTTCCGTCATATGAGAGTGTGCGCACGTATATTCTGTGATGTTCTAAATCTTTTCCCGCTCCGATTCTTTCGGTTATAGAAAACGCATCCGCCCCAGAGAGGCGGATAACGCTTACCGCGCTCTTGCCTGGCGCAGTTATAATTGCCGCTATCGTATCTATCTCTTCCATCTCTTTTCGAATTTATTCTTCCTCTTCTGCTTCACGTAGCCCTTAATGTCCAGATAGACTGGCTTGTTTACGCTCTCTTTGAGGGATATTTTGTTGACAATATGCTGGAGCGCCTCTATGGTCTTTCCGTTCTTTCCTATAAGAAGGCTCGCGTCCGGAGTGTCCTTGATGATTATTCTGTATTTGTTGCTTAACACGCTTATCTCCGGCTCTACGTTGAATCCCATAAGGTCTGTAAGCTTCATGAATATTTTGCTTATCTTCTCTATGTTCATCTTGTCTTCCTCGGTCGGCTCATACGGCGGTTCAATTTCCTGAACGTCGCTCAAACGGGGCTGAGGAGCTTGCGGATGAGGGTGATGCTGAACAGGTTTGTTCTCCTGTTTTCTGATTTGGTTGTCCCTGTGAGAACTTGATTCCGCGCTTTTTTTCTGCTGGGGAATCTCTCTCTGCGACTGCTGTCTCTGCTCCCTGTACTGCCTGAATGCGTTTACTTTGTCGTCGCGTTTCTTCGGCTCAGATTGCGATTCCCTGCTCTTCGTTTCAAGAACCTCCTGCACGGATATCCTGTCATGTTTTTTGTGCGGTGTCTCTTCGGTCTTCTCAGGCGACTTTAAAAGGCTCGGTGGCACCGTGCCTCTTAGAAGCGTAAGACGCACCCTTGCTTTTTTTCTTCCGAATTTCAAAAAACCGTTTACCGGTTCGTTGAGAATCTCTATGTCAACGTTTTCGGCATTTGTCTTTAAAAGGTCCATTCCTCTCTTTATAGCGTCTTCTACGCTGTCTCCGTCAACTTCGAGATAATTCCTTTCCTTATCCATTTTGAACTCCTGTCTGCTTGTTTATCATTCTTTTTATTATAACCTGCTGCACCACGGAGAGCAGATTGTATGTGAGCCAGTACAGATTTATTCCGGATGGAAGAGAGAGGAATAAAAATGTAAGCATTATGGGCATTATATACACCATCATCTTCTGCGACTGGTCTGTCAATGAGAGCTTCTGCGAGACGAACATGGTCGCGCCGGTGAGGACCGGAAGAACATAGTAAGGGTCCTTGGACGCCAAATCCGTGAGCCAAAATGCGAATGGCGCATACCTGAGCTCTATTGTCGTCTTGAGAATCGCATAGAGGGCAAAGAAGACCGGCATCTGTATGAACATCGGAAGACAGCCGGTGAACGGGTTGACTCCGGATTTCTTGTAAAGGTTCATCGTCTCCGTGTTGAGCCTCTGCGGGTCCTTCTCGTATTTTTTCTTCAGCTCCGCCATCTGGGGCTGAAGCTTCTGCATCCTGCTCATTGCAGAATACGACTTGAATGTGAGCGGCGAAAAGATTGCGATGAAAAGAAGAGCTATGATGATTATTATCACGCCGTAATTGTGAATGTATCGGTAGAGAAAATGCATGAAGCCTAATATCACTTTGCTTATCGGCTGAATTATAGGCCAGCCGAAATCGGGAAGTTTGTCCATTCCGTTGTTCATCTCTTTGAGTATCTTATAATCTATCGGCCCCATGTAGAGCCTCACTTCAGGGGATGAGAATGAGAATGTTCCGTAAAGCCTTTTGTCTTCAAGGAGCCCTGCGGTGTATCCTTTTCCCTCTCCCAAAAGACCCGTGAAGAAATATTTCGTCTGAATGCCCATCCATGAATAGTCTCCCGACATGGACGTCTCTTGGTTCTTCACGTTCTTCTGCTTCGTCTTAATCACGTTGTTCATGCTGTAAGCATTGACAGAGTAGTAGAGTATATCGTCAGCCTCATTCTTCTCTGTGAGGGAGACTCCCTCTTCAAAAAGGTATTCAACCGAAGAGATGGAGCTTTCCGAAGAAATCCTGTGCTCTACAACGTAGCTTCCTCTGCTGAAGACGTAGGTGCGCGTGAACATTATGCCGTCGACCTCTGCTCCCAAAACTATTGAGTCCTTTTCTGTCCTAAGGGGAGAGAGTCCGCCCGAGTATATCACTGAAAAGTTCACGTTCGAAAAATCGTGTTTTGTATTGCCGATGGTTACGACAATCTGCATCGACTTTGAATATTCGGGGAGAAGAGAGAGTCTCTCTTTGTATGATTTGAAGTTAAGTAGTTCAAACTTTGACAAGCCGCCGGAAAGCGACGAGATTCTTCCTCTGTAGAGGTCGGTCTCAAACTCTATGACTGTCGTGTCCTGAGATTGTTTGACGCTCTCTATCTTCTTATTCTCTGCGGGATTCTCTTCTTCGGCGATTTCAACTGCGGTGTCAGCGACTATTGTCGTGTCAACCGTTACAGTGCGCGTCACCTTCGGAGTGAAATAGGCATAGTATCCGAAGACAAGGATGATGATGCCGAAAAGAATGAACATGCGCATGTTGTTGTTCATTTATTCTCCTATTTTAGCGGGTCGTGCCCGCCCTTGAAAAAAGGGTTACATCTCATTACTCTTAATGCGGAAAGATATAGGGCCTTGAAAGCATTGTACTTTTCAAAGGCCTGCAGAGCATATTCCGAACACGTGGGGGTGAATCTGCAGACCGGTGGAAAGAGGGGCGATATAAACTTTCTGTATGACTTGATGAGAAGCGTGAAAAATTTTTTAACCATGTATTCTGCGGGCAATGTCAGCCATTTCTGTGGATACTTCATCTGGCGAAGATTCCGACGCCTGCTTAAGCCCTATGAAGAGATAATTGCAACTGTCGGGAAAAAAGGATTCGCTGAGAAGATACGCCTCCCTCAGAACCCTCTTTATCTTGTTTCTCATGACTGCATTCTTTGAAACGTGTTTTTTTACTGTGAAAGCGACTCCCCGCGAGGGCGACTTCTTGTAAAGAAGGACAAAAGATGCGGCAGACAATCTCCTGGGATTATCAAACATCTCTTTTATTTCCTTGCTCTTGATTACAGGGGTTTTCCCCACTGACCTCATACCCTGGGATCAGAGATAGTAAGGCGCTTCCTGCCCTTTGCTCTTCTTTTTGACAGAACGGCTCTGCCTGTTGCAGTCTCCATTCTTTTTCTGAATCCGTGCGTCCTGACTCTTTTTATCTTGGACGGATTATAAGTCGGCTTCATGATACCTCCTAACCTTTGCGTTAAATAATTTTAACCGATGTAAAGAGTAAAGTATTTTACATAAAAAACCTGATTTGTCAACCCCCTTTGATTATTTATATAATAGCAATTAAAAGGGTCTTCTGGTAAATTCATCTCCACTCTGTGAGAATCCGCGAACGGGAGAAGACAGATACGGCAGTCTTCAGAAGAATAAAGTCGGCGAATAAAAGAACCGCCGTATAAAACGACATGGTTAGAATGTTGAAAGGAATAATCCCCAAAAATTGGAGCGCTATCAGTCCGTACAGAGGAAATATCAGAAAGAGAGAGTAATTCTGGGCCGCCTTTATGTCAGTGTGTCTTGCTGAGGTTATCACTCCAAGAAGAAATGCTGCAAGCCCGAGAAGGGGGGATATCAAAACAACCCCCAAAAGCCAGACCGGAGAGTATAGAATTTTTGAAAAGGAACTCCCGAATATCAAATGCACAGAAATGACCGTGATTAAATAGCAGACAAGGGAAACTGCGTATGCCGGTATGAGTGAAGATATACCCTTGCCGAGAAGAAGCTCCTCGGTTGACACGGGAGTTGCCAAAAGAGGTTC
>JAQVDU010000022.1 GCA_028698175.1 bacterium
GGGATAAGAGACAGATATTTAAGTATGATAGTATTAGTATAGATGATGATACCTTCTTGTTTACTGATAGTATTTTGAGTTATGGAACGCCATTGTGTGTGTTGATATTGCCTGATATAGACAGAGATGGAACAAATGAGGTGGCAGAAATGAGTTTAAACTATGCTGGGAATCCAATGTCATATAAATGCGCAATATTTGAAGGGACTGACACGATATTGAGCAGAGACTTTGAAGTAGATACAGATTACAGCTTAGTGTATGCAGGAGACATGGATTATGGTGACGTAGACGGAGATAGTATAAATGAACTTGTGATATGCGGCGGGAGACATATAGAAGTATGGGAGTCAACAGGAGACAATCAGTTTGAAATGAGCTGGGAATATACAGACCCTACGACATATACAATCCAAAGCCACATAAAGTGCCATGACTTTAATAAGAACGGCGTGGATGAGATAATATTCAGCGGAGCAGGCATAACCGGAGAATGCACAAGGATATTCGAGATGAAGAGATGGACAATGGAAGGGGAGACATTGGTTATAGGGAACAGCGAGGAGGGAGACACAATAAGGAAGGACTTTGTGGTAAGGAATGAGAGCGATGGGGAACTGAATATAGATTCAATGATAATAAACAGCGCATATTTCGGGTTAACAACGATGACATGGCCATTGACTATAAATGGGAATGACAGCGCAAATGTAGAGATATGGTTTAAAGGAGACAGCATAGGTAAATACTTTGACAGTATGGAGGTATATGCCGATAAGAGCATGTATAAGGAGTATCTGAGGGCTGGGAACGGACTTGAACTGAGAGTGGACTCAATAAAGGCATTTGACGGAATGAATCCGATAAGCGGGATAGATGAGGATGACATAGTTGTCTTTTATTTTGACTGGGGGACAAACAAACCGGATATAAATGCAGGCAATATAGACAGCATATTGAGCTTGAGCGGAGGAGACGAATGGGATATAGCAGGAGAGGGTATAGAGCTGACAAAATGGCTTAGCTATCCTGAGGGAGACAGGTTTTATGTGTACTTTGACGCGAGCGGAAAGATACCGACAGTGAAGGTGGGAGATACAGTATACACAGACAGCCAGACAGTGATAGGCAGTTGGTGCGGCGAGAGATGGAAGAATCCCGTTGTGATAACAGGGAGCTTCGGACCGACAGGGACGGGAGAGCGTCTTGAGCTAAAAGAAGTTACAGAATTACAGAGTATCAGAGTGACAGGTTGTAATACAATAGAGTGGAGTACGCAAACAACACAAGGAACATTGACTGTCTATGACATATCGGGCAGAGAGATAATCAGAGAAGAATCAAAAGCAAGTGGAACACACAAAACCGACATCAGACAATTGAAGAATGGGATATACTTTATAAAACTGCATACAGAGAATCAGTCAATCACTGAAAAGATGGTGAGGATAAAATAGTTTTATTTTGTAAGTATTTTGAGCGTAACTACTATTGACTCTGCTCTTTCATTATGATAATATTTTAAGATATGAAAAAATACTTAAATTTATACGTTACTGCCACGAACCTTCCCGCTGTGCTTATCGGCCTTCCGCTTCTCATACTTCTTGTGCCCCAGACGGTCCACTTCACGGATTCGCAGAGAAATTTCATCGCAATATTCGGAGGAATCCTCGGTATTGCCCTCGCGATAGAGTATGAAATAGTGCAGAAGATACGCTTCAAGAAATCAATGTCCAACGAGCTCTTCAAGCGCACAGAAATGAGAGAGTATGTTTTCATGATGAACTCGCCTCTGTCGGCCGGAATACACATGTTCCTCCACTTCTTCCTCGGCTCCCTTCTCATTGCGGGGATACTTTCATTCACGGGAACACCATTCAAATCAGCAGTGATTGGCCTTATAGACGGTTTGATGATAGCTGTTTTCATGGGGCTTGTGAACATGCAGGTTGCATACCTTGTCTTTTCCAAGAAACTTCTTGAATACAAGTTCACGAAGGATGAGATGCTTTCAATGTCGGGAGTATTAAAGAAATTCCCCCTCGTCTGGAGATTTCTGGTCACCACCAATTTCATGTTTCTCTTTTTGATTTACATAAACATAGTTCTTAAAAACAGCGTAATTCTTTACATTGTCCTTGTCGCCGCAAACATCGCCCTTTCATATATTTTTCTGCTTTCAATTCTCTCTCCTTTGAAGGGTATGAAGCATTCGGTAAAATCCCTCTTCTCTACGGACATGCAGAAAATCGAGCTTATGCCTGTTGTGGCAAATGACGAGATAGGCGTCGTCATTGAGGAGTTCAACATAACGGTGGGTAAGTACAAGGAATTTATTGCCAAGCTCATGCTGATAGCCAATGACCTCTCTTCAATCACAAGCCAGCTCGCCTCTACGGGCGAAGAGATAACAGCTTCATCAGAGGAGGTTTCGGCAACGGTTCAGGAGATAGCAAAGGACATGGAGAACCAGTCATCCAATACCAGGAATGCAAAGGATGACGCTTTGAAGATAAAGACCCTTTCGGAGAGCGTATCGTCCAAGATAAACATGGCGCAGACCGCCTCGAAGAAGGCGAATGAGGCTACGACGCAGGGGCTGGGCAAGGTGGACAACACAATGAACTCCTTCGACGCGATAGTGGAAAACGTGACAAAGGCCCTTGATAAGATAGAGTACCTTCAGAAACGCTCAGAACAGATAAATGAAATAGTGGAGATAATCACGAAGATATCCGAGCAGACAGACCTTCTCGCTTTAAATGCTGCTATAGAAGCGGCAAGGGTGGGCGAGTTCGGCAAAGGGTTCGCAGTGGTCGCAGAGGAGATTCGAGAGCTTGCAGAGCAGTCCGGACAGTCGACTGAGAGAATATCCCACCTTATCAACGAAATAAAGAATGACATTCAGACGACTGCGGAGATAATCCAGAACCAGCACAAAAACGTCTCTCAGGGAAAGTCCCTGATGGACGAGACAAAGCAGGAGTTCCAGCAGATATCCAAGGCGATAACCCTGACTGTCAATATGATAAAGGAGATAGCATACTCATCCGAAGAGCAGATGAACTCTATAACCAAGTACATACAGAACATAACCCAGATTGCCGAGCTTTCGGAAAGGACATCGTCCAACACAGAGGAGATTGCCGCGTCAATGGAGCAGCAGACTGCATCAATGCAGGAGATTCTCTCCAATGTTCAGGAGGTTGACCAGAAAGCCAGCCAGCTGAAGGCAGTCAATGAAAAAATCAAGGATAACTCTTGACAAAAAGCTGATTTTTGGTATTATTTACACGTTTATCACTGTTCTCACATTCAGGAATTCCTTTCTAACCCCTAACAAAAGAAGTGAATTATGAAAATTGAAGATTTAAAAAAGAAAAGTTTTAATGAGCTCTTTGAAATGTCGAAGGAACTCGGCATTGAGAACCTCTCAACCCTCAAGAAGCAGGATTTCATATTCAAGATACTTGAAAAGCAGGTTGAGCAGAACGGGTCCATATACGGAGAGGGAGTGCTTGAGGTTTCGGCTGAGGGCTTCGGCTTTCTCCGCCAGCCGGAGTATTCATACACTCCGGGACCTATGGATATATATGTCTCACCTTCGCAGATCAAGAGGTTCGGCCTTGAAACAGGCGACACTATTTACGGGCAGATAAGGCCCCCAAAGGAATCGGAGAAGTACTTTGCTCTTCTGAAGATTGAGACAATCAACTACGTCGCCTATGAAGAGAGCAGAAGAAGGATACTCTTTGACAATCTCACTCCTCTCTACCCGGACGAGAAGATAAACCTTGAAATGCCTGACAATGACACCTCTCTCAGGATAATAAACCTTCTCTCTCCGATAGGTAAGGGACAGCGTTCGCTTATTGTCTCTCCTCCGAAGGCGGGAAAGACGATTATTCTCCAGAAGATAGCGAATGCCATCTCAATGAATCATCCGGAGATGAAGCTTATAGTTCTTTTGATCGACGAACGTCCCGAAGAGGTGACCGACATGGAGCGCTCCGTAAAGGGAGAGGTAATCTCCTCGACGTTTGACGAGCCGGCTGACAGGCACGTTCAGGTGGCGCAGATAGTCATAGAAAGGGCAAAACGCCTTGTGGAGCAGAAGTATGACGTGGTCATCCTTCTTGATTCAATAACGCGTCTTGCAAGGGCATACAACGTAGTCACTCCGCACAGCGGAAGGACACTCTCCGGAGGAGTCGATTCAAACGCCCTTCACAAACCGAAGAGATTCTTGGGAGCGGCCAGAAACATTGAACACGGCGGCTCTCTGACGATAATTGCAACGGCTCTCATCGAGACCGGTTCCAGGATGGATGAGGTGATATTTGAAGAGTTCAAAGGAACGGGAAACATGGAGCTTGTCCTTGACAGAAAACTTGCAGACAGGAGAATATTCCCTGCGATCGACGTCAATCGCTCAAGCACGAGGAAGGAGAACCTTCTTCTCACGGAGATGGAGCTGTCGCGCGTATGGGTTTTAAGAAAGCTTTTAAGCGAGATGAATCCGGTTGAGGCGATGGAGTTTTTGATAAACAGAATGTCGCCCACGAAGAATAATCAGGAATTTTTAAAGATGATGTCTGAATAGGAGGCACAATGAAAAAAGGAATACATCCGAGTTACGTTGATGCGGTAATCCAGTGCGCATGCGGAAGCCAGTTGAAGACGAAGGCGACAAAGAAGCTTATCAAAGTTGAAATCTGCTCAAAATGCCATCCGTTCTTCACAGGAAAGCAGAAGTTTGTCGATACTGCTGGAAGAGTCGACAAGTACATCAAGAAGTACAGCAAAGAGACGAAAGCGGCAAAAAAGACCAAATAGAGCTACTGCTCAATCTGGTAGAGAATCTTAGCTTCGCCGCCCTCGAAGAAAATTTTTCCGTTGGAATCAATCGAGAGTCCCGAAATCTTTTTATCAAAGATGAGGGACTCATTCTTTTCCCTGCTCATGGGCAGGTATAAACCGTAATATTTGAATTTTATGTTCTCTATGTTCAGGGTGTTCTTTCCCACTATCAAATCCTTGAATATCTCCTCATTGTGGCGAGACGACTCGGAGAAAACGTCTGTGGTAATGTCGAAGTAATCGGCGTTGAGAATAAGGTTGAAGAGAGTTGTATGGTCCACTATGACAACCGATGAAGTGGGGTCCTTTCCTCCTGAAAACATCTTCGCCTCATTTACGTTTGTGCCGTACAAATCTATGTCTCCGAATGCGTTTATGGAGAGGTTAATGTCCCTGTTCACAAGTCCGCTTGCCACTCCAATGCCTATCCTGAAAAGAGATTTGAATTCGGGGGGCAAAAGAGCGTACTCAATGCCCTCATGAATAACCTTCTTTTCGTGAACGTCGAAAAACCATTCCCTGTAATTGATGAAGTTATCCTTGATGAAACCTTCCGCCGCTTCAACCATTTTGAGGGAGCATTTAATTGACTCCATTGAGGATGTGTTCGTCTCTTTTAAAAGTATCTCCGCTCCGGATGCTATGGAATGCCTGATGTGAACGTTCTTTGATGATATCGATTCCTTGAAGATATTTCTGTAAATTTCCCTGTTGTTGGCTGAGAATACCGTTATTCCGCCGTCTCCCGTCTCTTTTACCGGTATTCCGCTGTTGTTCTTTATCACATTGTTAATTGTGTTCTGAAATTTTTTCATTATAAACTTCTGCTTCTCAGCATTGTTAAGCTTGGAGCTCATGAAGGAGGAGCCCCTGATGTCATATACGAGGGTCGAAACGACCCTCGAGTAATTGTTTGTAATTATGGAATTGAGCTCATTTGTCGATACGTTCTTTATCTTGTCGGCATCAGGATAAATGTCGCCGGTCGAACTGCAGTAGAAGAACCTTCTCTTCGGTATCAGGTTGAATGAAGCGTAGAGCGATTCTTTCTTTTTCTTTACAGGGTCTTTGAACTGCTGGAAATTGTATAGCCGCACGGAATCGATCAAAAGGTAAACCATAAGGTCGTTTGATATTGACTCCATTATCTCGGTAAACTTGTCTTTTATGAACTGATAGTTGAACTTCTTCTGAAACCCGCTTCCGAGGAAGAGATTCTGCATCAAACTTATGTCCTCTTCAACCTCTTTCGACTGGTTCTCCGAATATTCTTTTTTAAGCGAATCAAAGGTTGTCTTCGCCACTTTCAGAATCTGCGGTTTGTACTTTTCGAAGAAGATTGAAAAGTCGGATGAGTAGTCGTTGAATATCAGTATTGAAAGAAATATTTCGCTCGGCTCTATGGAGTTCTGCTGTCTGAGAATCTCAAGATACTGGTCGAAAGCTATGTTCCTTGTCTGTTCGTTTTTCACCATTTTCTTCTGGAAGAGGAGGAACCTTTCGTTGAGCTTGCCTCCCATTATTACGTTTGCCATAAGATTTCTGTTGAAATCTATGATGAATGAATTGAGCTTGTTTATTATTCCGATGTCCATAGGGAATTTCACTGTGTCATTAAGCTCCGAAGAGACGTCTGAGTTGAACTGGTTAAGTACTTCCGTCATATCCGTCTTCAGCTGTGTTATCTGCTTGTCCAGGTCATCCTTCTCCTTCATCAGGTAATCCCGCGTCTGTCTGGATTTCTTGGATATTGTCTTCAAAATTATGTCTTTGACTTCGTTTCTTATAAAAGGCATGTAATTGACGTGAACCGGCTTTAAAATGTCGTCAACAGACCAAACGGTGCGGTTTTCAAAATAGTCGATAATGTCAAGCTCCTTTTCGAGAGAGGCGGCTGTATTGAATATTCTCACAAGGTCGACGAAGTACTTAAAGGGGAATGAAAAGCTGTTTATCTTCTCCTTAAGAGTATCCCACGAATCCGTGAATTCCGGCGAGGAGAGTATAAGCGATTTGTCGAGAATTTTTGAGTGAAAATCCCTGTTGAACATGTTGTAGGAGTATATCTCGTTCCTGATTTCTATGAGAATGTCCCTCAACTTTGAAAGAGAATCCGAAAAGACGTTTTTCTTATTGGTGAGGTGCTCCTTGTTTTCATTGTATACGATCAGGAATGATTTTATCACGGCAAGTTCAAATAGAAGCGTGAGGCGGCTGTTTTTTTCAGCTAAGTTCTTGTATATCTGCTTGAGCTGGCTTTTCAGCTCAGTGATGTCAATGGACTGCGAAAGGAGAAGTTTGAACAGGGAACGCAGCATCTCGAACTTGGCTTCATTGAAGAACAGGTAAATCTGGCCTGTGTCCTGAAATACGACGAACGGCTCAAGGCAATCAACGTTTATCTCTTTTCTTTTTGCAAGGAGGAGTATTCTCTGAATGTTCTGGTTGAACTGGTCCTTTTTTCCGAACTCATCCTGAAGAGTGGAGAGGTACTTTGATCTGAACTCTATCAAGGCGAGAAGCTGTTCGTACGTGAGCTCGGTTGGCATGACCTTATTCTCCCGAGTAAACCTTTCTTCCCCTGAAAAACGTCATCTCAACTTTTCCGAAGAGCTTCTTAGAGATGAACGGGGTGTTTATAGACCGTGATTTCAAGAAAGACCTGTTTACAGTTATCTCCGCGTCGGGATTGAATACGATTAAGTTGGCTTCATTTCCTTCTTCTATCACCCTCTCGTCTATCTTCATGAGTTTTGCCGGATTATATGAGAGCAGTTTGACTAAATTTGAAAGACTCGTTTTGTTTTGCTTTACCAGGTGCGTATAAAGGGAGGGAAGGGCCGTTTCGAAACCGATGATACCGAACGGAGCGTAAATAAACTCGACCTCCTTCTCATATATCTGATGAGGAGCGTGGTCTGTCGCTATCGCATCTATATCACCGTTATTTATGCCGTTTAAAAGAGCTTTCACGTCCGATTTGCTCTTCAAAGAGGGCTTCATCTTGTAGTTCGTGTCATAATCATAATGCACCGTCTCGTCAAAGAGCAGGTGATGGGGGGTGACTTCGCAGGTCGCCTTTGCCTTCTTTTTCTTGAAATCCCTGATAAGATTCAAAGAATCGCCTGTCGATATGTGAGCAATATGAAGAGGGGTATTTAAATAGGATGCTATCCTCAGGTTTCTGTATATTGCGATGTCTTCCTCAATGGATGGGATTCCGGGAAGACCGGCTCTTATGGAGACGCCGCTTTCGTTTATCTGGCCGCCCTCGGAAAGATTCTTCTCTTCGCAGTGCACGGAAACGAGAACGTCAAACCTTGAAGCATACCTGAGGGCATTCATGAAAACCCTCGGATTGGAGGTGCCTTTCCCGTCATCGGAGAATCCTTTGGCTCCAGCTCTGAGCATATCGTACATTTCCGTGATTTCTATTGACTCCATCTTTTTCGTCAAAGCGCCAAGCGGAAGAAGTTCAATGTTTTTAAACTCTGCCTCTCTCTTCTTTATGTAAAGTATGGACTGAGGATTGTCAAGAGGCGGAGTTGTGTTTGGCATGACGGCTATTGATGTGAATCCGCCAGCAAGAGCGGCAAAACTTCCCGAGAAAACATCCTCTTTGAACTCCTCTCCGGGTTCTCTGAGGTGGGAGTGCATGTCAACCAAAGAGGGCATGACGCACTTTCCGTCAAGATTTATTCCCTTTGAGTTGGAGGAATGGTTTTGTATTCTGTCTATCTTCCCGTTCTTAATAGTTATGTCCTGATTCTTCTTTATCTTGTCATGGTTGACCACTGTGCAGTTGAGAAAACTGATGTTATTCATTGTTCTTTCCTCCGTTGAGCAGGTAAAGTATTGCCATTCTTACGGCGACTCCGTTCGTAACCTGTTCGAGAATGACTGATTCCTTGCTGTCAGCAACCGTTCCGTCAAGCTCAACGCCTCTGTTTATGGGACCGGGATGCATTATTATGCTCTTCTTTCTTATCGTCTGAAACCTCTCGTAAGTCATTGAGAAATCCTTTATGTACTCCCTCAGCGACGGGAAAAGCCCCTTCTCCTGACGCTCCAGCTGCATTCTCAGAATGTAGATGACGTCCTTGTCCTTTATCGCCTTGTCTATGTCATGCTCCACCTTTACGTTGAAATCATTGAGATAGAGTGGCATGAGAGTCGGCGGGGCGCAGAGAGTCACCTCTGTTTTGTATTTCATGAAGCCCCACATGAGAGAACGAGCCACCCGTGAGTGCAGTATGTCGCCCAGGATTAAAACCTTCAAATTTCTGAAATCCTTGTGTGTCTCTTTTATCGTCATGAAGTCAAGCAAAGCCTGCGTCGGATGCTCATGCGTGCCGTCTCCCGCGTTGATAACGTTGGACTCCAGGCGTTCAGCCAAAAACTTAGCCGCGCCTGCCGAGCTGTGCCTTATAACAACCATGTCAGTCTTCATCGATTCAATATTTTTTGCGGTGTCGAGAAGGGTCTCGCCCTTCTTTACGGAGGATGATGATGCTGATACGTTCACAGAATCAGCCGAGAGGTGCTTTTCCGCGAGGGAGAATGACACAAGAGTGCGCGTGCTCGGTTCAAAGAAGAGGTTTACAACAGTCTTTCCCCTTAGGGCAGGCACTTTCTTAATCGGCCTAAGGAGGACCTCTTTAAAGGAGAACGCATTTTCCAAAATGTGGTCAATCTCATCCTTTGACAGCTCTTCAATTGATAAAAGGTGTCTTCTGCTCCAGTTCAATTATCCTCCTTCACAAGTGTTATTTCATCCTCAGAGTCAATCTCCTTAAGCTTAACGTTGACTATTCTGTTCTTCGGAATGCTGAGGTCAGAACCTGAAAAATCCGGTTTTATCGGAAGCTCCGCGGATACCCTGTTAATAAGCACGTATAAGTATATCTTTTTAGGCCTGCCGAAATCCATTATCTCATTTAGAGCGCTTCTTATGGTTCTTCCGGTGAAGAAAACGTCGTCAAAAAGGTAAATTATTTTGTCATTCAGATCAAATCCGATGTCCGTGGAGAAGACCTGAGGGTGATAATCGATTATGGACAGGTCATCCCTGTAGAGATTAATGTCTATTTTTCCTATGGGTATTTTCAAATTCTCTCTCTTTTCAACTATCTCCGCGACTCTCTTTGCGATTATGTCGCCCCTCTTTATTATTCCTATGAAAGCCGTATTTTCTATGTTTTCCTTGGATTTTAAAACCTCAAGAGCCATTTTGTTTATGATTGAACTTATCTCTTTCTCTCCCATCAGTCTGAAATCTTTTGCCATTGAAACATCCTTTAAAAATTTTCCTGAATGAACTTTATCGCCTCCTCTTTTTTGTTGGCGAGAAGAAGTTCTGCCGCCTTTGCCGCATTGCGCTTTGTCTTTTCTGCATTGGCCGCGGCCGCCTCTTCGTCAAAGGAGAGGTCATTTGTCGAACTGCTCACGTTTGAAAGAAAATTGCCGTGCGCTTCATTTGATGCGAAGATGTCGGCATTTTCAAGGTTCTTAGCCGGTATTCTCTCCTCCGGCTGAAGCCCCCTCGGCAAAGCTTCAAGCTCCAGGCCTCCCGCATCCTCATTCATCGCGCTTTCAGATTGCGCGGGTTGAATCTGATTTGTCTGCGCCGGCTTTGTTTCTTCTGTCTGAGGAGTCTCGACGTACCGCTCCTTGCTTGTTGGAGATTTGCCGAGATTCTCTATGCCGTCCATGGAATTTGGGGAATCCTCTCTTTTCGCCGGATTCTGCGCAACCGGCCTGCTCTCGACCTTTTTTGACTGAAACAGTTTGTCAAGAGGATTCTGTCCGGATTGGGATTTGTTCGAGTTTATTTTTTTTAAGAAGTCATCAGGCATTTATGTCTCCCTTTTTGTAGAGATTAAGCTTCTCTTTTGCTTCCTCAAAGAACGGGTTAAGCTCAACCGCCTTTTCCCAGTTCTTGACCGCTTCCTCTCTCTTCTTAAGAGAGAAGAGGGCATTGCCGAGATTAAAGTATGCATCGGAGAAGTCGGAATAGACCTCAATGGCTTTCGTGAATTTCTCGGCGGCGAGTTCATAATTGCTGTTATCCATATACATTAAGCCGAGATTGTTGTATGCCTCAGAAAAATCAGGAAAGAGTTCAATCGCTTTTTTGAGAGCCTCTTCCGCCTTCTGATAATCCTTCAGCTTCATGAGAGTATGCCCGACGTTGTTGAGAATTTCCGGAGAGTTCTCGTCAAGCTCCTTCGCTTTTTCAAAATATTTTATGGCTGATGCGAATATGCCTCTGTAGAACAGGACCATGCCCCTCTCATTGTATATCTTCGCCTGAACCATTTTGAATTCTGCTTCGCGCTTGTCATTCATTGACTTTTCAAATTCGGATATGTCCGCAACTTTCTTGACCGTCTCGTTCAGGTTTGACAGAAACAAATCAAATTTTTCCGCTGTTTTTTCATTGTTCCTGGTAAGCTCGTCGAGTATCTCGCTTACTTTCTTTGTCTGATCTTCCATCTGAACGTTTATTTCCGAAGGTATCTTTTCCAGAAGCGACTGGAGTTTATCAAGCTTTTCAGAAACAACCGCATTCGCGTCTGCGATGCTTGTCTGGGATGACTTGATGTGGTCGTTTGTCTCAGGAAGCACTGAGATTGTCTCGTTTATGGCGTCAAGCCTTATTATCATCTCCTTTACGGAAGAACCCAGCTCCTCCAGCGGCTTTGAAAGCGAATCCGATATTTTGTCAGTCTGGCTGTTTATTGCGGAGCTGATTTTACCGTCCATTGAGAGCATATCGCCTGATATCTTTTCCAGCTGAGATGAAACCGCATTCGCTTCATTCGCAACCGACTGCTCCTGCTGATTTTCCTCCTTTTTCTCGGAAGTACTCTCCTCCTCTGATTTCGCTTCTTCCTGAGGGGCGAGTTCGTCGTTTTTCATTTCTTCAGACATATACACTCCTTTTTAGGCGATTATCTTATAATCGTTGAATACGTTCTGCATGTACTGGAATCTTCCCAGTTCATTTGACATCGAAGCCTTCTCCCTTAATACACTCTCCGCCTCTCCGTAGTATCCGAGCTTTTTTAATAATGAAACAAGATAAGCTATATGCTCCGCCTTGTTTGATTTTCTCAGAGGAGACGCAAGCTCCAATGCGTAAATAACGTTAAAGCGGCGTTCGTAGATTTTTGAAAGAAGAAAACTCCTCTCTATGATCTCTTCAGGATTGTCAAATTTTCTCTCAAGAATTTTAAGCGCCTCTGTGAAATCCTGCTGTTTTATCAGATACTTCGCATAATTGAAGAGGGTTTGGGAATCATTTGGATTTAAGAGGAATGTTTCTTTCAATTTTGAGACCTTCTTTGATTTTTCCTGCTCGTATATCTGGTAAACGATTGCCTGATACAGCTCCGCATCCTGTTTTTGCATCTTTGCCGTTATTTCGTCGGCTTGTTTTTCAGAGCCGATGTTTCTGTATGACTGAGCGAGGAGGGCTCCGAATCTGAACTTTCGGTCCAAAGAGGATGCCTTCTCAAAGAGCTCGAAAGAGAGGTCTATGATCTTGTCATACTTGCCGCCGTCAAAGTAAATGAGTGTTAAAAGCATCTTTGCGCTCTGATGCGAGGGTGCGGCTTCGGTTATTCTATTAAGTGATTCGAGAATCTTATCCGCGGAGGATGAGTCGGTGACGTAAACCATGTTGAGCCAGTTTACGGAAGAATCGAAATCCTGCTTTTTAAAATAAAGCTCGGATATGAAGAGCTGAAGCTCTGTTGTCTTTGACTCAAAATCAACGAGTTTGTCTATTATCTCATCCGTCTGAAGGGGATTAAGAGCGATTGCTTTTTTAAATGTTTCAATTGCCTCAGGAAGAGATCCCATATTCATGTATGAGTCGCCCAGGGATATGAGAAGATACGTGTTGTTAGGCTCATTAAAGAGCATCTCCTGATAGTATCCGATAACCGTTTCCCTGTCTGAAGGATTTATCATCTCTATCTGTCTAAGAAGGGTTATCGTCTGCATATAATTGTGCATGTCCTTATACACCTGCGCAAGAGAGAATCTTGCGTCAACCTCTTCGGGCTGTTTGTTGATTATCGACTGGAGCTCTGCTATAACCGCTTCCTTTAAAGATATTTCAATGGACATCGCATTGTATAGGTAATCGGATGCAAGCTTGTAGAGCCCCTTCTTTTCGTGAAGCTTTCCGATTGTGAAGAGTATGTTGCCGTCTTCGACGTCATGCTCTATGGCTGATTTTAAAAGAGAGATTATTGAATCTATGTATGAACTGTCCATTTCATAGGTCTCATTCACCTTGGATATCGCTTTGTCATAGTAGCCCTTGTCCATATAGAGTTTCGCCAGAGAGAGGGTCAGCTTAGGGTTGCGCTTTATATCCTCATACCACTTCTCAAGGTCCCGGATGACTAGGTCTATCTGCTGAGAATCTATCTTCATCACTTCTAGAAGTTCATCGATGGCCTCTTTGGTCTCTCCTTTGAGGTTGAGTCCGTGTGCAAGGGTGTAATGGACCCTAAGCGAAGAGAAATCAATCTTTAAAAGCTGTCTTAATATCTCCATTGAATCGTCTATTACGCTCTTGTCAAGAGCCATCGCCTGAAAGAGGTACGTAGCCGAGTCATTGAGCATGTTCTTCTTTGCGTACGCCTTTCCAACGTAATACTTCACTGAGCCGGTAGGGAGGTTGGCTGTCTTTGCAAGAAAATCCGATGATTCCTGTATTATCTTTTCATAGAGACCCATGTCGTCGAGAACCCTTAAAATGTTGGTTATCACATTGGCGTCATCAGGCACCTGCTTGTAAAGAACGTATAGGTTGTCAAGCACATGGCCTATCATCTGCTTGTTCGAGTAAAGCTGCATCAAAGAGTTTAAAGACCTCGGATAATTTTTCTTTCCGAGATAGTATTTGAATTCAAACTCCGAAATTCTTTCGCTCTGCGGATAAACCTCCTTCATTCTCTCGACAAGCTCAAGTATCGCATCCTCCCTGTCCGGATTCTTGTCAAGCATCTCGAGGACTATTGAAATAGACTGGTCGAGAAGACCGGCAAGGTATGATATCTCCGCATATGAATAGTTGTAGAGGAATCCGTCGAGCTTTGATTTGTCGACGGAATCAAGGATCTTGAGAATCGACTCAGCCACCTCTTTGGATTTTTTTGACGGAGCGTAGAATTTGGGCATTATTTCGTAGAAGAGTTCGGGCTGAATCTTGACAGTCTCAAGTATTATGGATTCCGCTTCGCGTATCTTTCCAAGCTCTATGAGTATTATGCTCAGATGAAGCTTGACGTCCATGTCATCGGGAAACTTTTCGTAAAGTTCAGCGTAGTGCTTGTGCGCGATAGATTTCAGTTCATTGTTCTCCTGGGAAGCGACGTACTCGAGAAGCTGTTTCGCCTTGTCAGTCTGGTCCCTGTCTATGAAGATTTTTGCCATCACGTTAAGACCGGCGGAGTTGAACTGGTCTCTGTTGAGAATATCGTTTAGTATCTGTTCAAGCTCAAAGGCGAACCCCTTGTTCATCTCATAAACCTTTTCGCAGAGGCGCGCCGCCTCATTGAGGTTTCCCGCCTTTAGTATTATTCTCGATTTAAGCACGAGAAGGTCCTCAGTTATCATGTCCCTGCTTATCATCTTGTCAATAACCTTGAGAATGTAAGGGTTCTCAACGTCCGTGAGTTCCATTATCTTTGAAAGGTTTGTAACGACTCCGGAAGAATCATTCTTGAGGAAGAGAACGTCCGAGAGAAGCTTGTACCCTTCTACGAAATCATTCTTGCTCTGGATTATCTGGTAAGCTCTTCTTGTTATGTCGTCGCCCACTTCCTGTTTGTCGTTTATCATCTCACGGATTATGTCTATTGCCTTCATGAAGTCTTTCTTGTTCAGGTAGAGGTCGACAAGAGAAAATTTGCTAGTGTCGGAAATCTCGCTAGTGTCCTTTATTGATTCTTCAAATTTCTTCGCTACCGACTCCTTCAGAGAAGGGTCTATGCTCACCGCCTTCTGGTAGTAGTTTATTGCCTTGTCTTTGTCATTCATTATTACGTACAAATCTCCTATCGCCATATGGGGCGCCGGATTGCCATATGCTGTCTTTGCCGCAGAGAGGTATTCGGAGAGAATATTGTCCCTCTCCTTCGGCTGAGTTTTGAAGATTGTTTCGCATATCGGTTTTGCCTCTTTGAACTGCTTGTTGTTGAGATAGAGGAAGCCGAGTATGATGTATGTCTCAATGTCCTTCTTCGTGAGCTGTTCGAGTGTCTTGTTTTCCTTTATATTCTGGTATGCCTTCTCAAAGTACTGTATAGCCGAAGCTGCCTCAGGGTTTGAGAGAGTGGAAAATATCTTTTTGAAGTTCTCAAAGTCGCGCTTTTTAACGTAAAGCTCAAAGAGAATGACTGCAGACGATTCCTTCTTCGCCTGAGGTCTGTAATGAAAGTCCTCGGCAATGTCTATAACCTTTGCCATCGATTCGGGATTTGAGAGGTAGGCGCTTCTTAGGGAGATGACAGCCTCGCTGACCTTCTCCTGTTCGAACTGCACTCTTGCTAGTTCAAGGAGAATAAGAAAGTCGGATTTGGAATTCTTTATGTTTTTTTTGAGAAGCTGTTCCGCTTTGTCGAATTTCAGCTCTATCCTGAGTTTGTTGCTTCTCTCAACAATCTTTTCCGGATCATTTGAGGAGAAGAAATCAAGCATGGCGCCTCCTTCATATAATATTATCATTTTATATAAACATAGAGTAAATGTCAATATTTATTATCAGCATAATTACATCTTGAAAATAGATTTTGTTTCTATATAATAAAGCAGATGAAAAAGCAGATAATAATCGTCGGTCTCGACGGAGGCACATTCACCCTCATAGATGAATTTATTGAAGAGGGGTCGCTTTCGTTTCTGAAATTTCTCAAAGAGAATGGCTCACATGCGAGAATGCTTTCAATAGACCAGAATACGAGGGTGCCGATTTCGCCGACAATCTGGACCTCTCTGGCAACCGGAAAAAGGGCGGAGAAGCACAACATAAAATCATTCTTCAACCTCCAGTCAGACATAAAATCCGCGAGATTCTTTGAGATATTCAACCACTACGGATATTCAGTGGGAAATTTCGGCTGGGAGCTTACATGGCCGCCTGAGGATTACGGAGCATTCAATATTCCATGCAACATGGCAAGGGACAACAGAACCATTCCGAAAGAGGCATCGGCAGTGCAGGAGCTCAGAAAGAGGAGCAGAAAGAAAGCATCCGGCTTCTTATCAAATCTGAATCTTTTTTTCCGTCTCTTCTCTCTTAAAGCCGATTTTATAACTCTCGTCAAAACAGCTCTTGACGTTTCAAAAAAGTCAAATGACAAGAGAAAGAAGCAGTTCATGAATCTTATGAACGGTTCGAGAATCCACTTCATGGTCTTTAAGAACCTCTATAAAAAATACAATCCTGACGCGGCATTCTATTTTATACCGATAACGGATTCAGGAGCGCACTATTTCTGGAAATATTATGACAAGAAAAACTTCCCGGATATTGATGCGAAAAAGAGAAGCGCATACGGTTCGTATCTCAAAAAGATATATGAGGAGGTTGACAGACAGCTTCAGGAAATACACAAGATGAATGAAGATGCCGACCTATTCGTCATTTCCGACCACGGAATGAAGCCCATAATGGAGGGGTCATTTGAAACCATATCCCTCAGAGCGAAGAAATTTCTTGAAATATCCGAGCTTGAAAGCAAGGTGGAGCTTTACCACGTGGGCCTCAATTGCGTGATAAACGTCAGGGAAAATTCCCCGATAGATTCGAAATTTCTTTACAATTACTTTAAAAATGTAGTCATAACTTCAATAAAAAAACCATTCTTTGAAATCGTGGAGATGGACAATACAGGGCGGATATTTTTAAAGGTTCTGCAGAGGGACAAGGGCGATTACGAAGGAAAAGATTTCAGCAATCTTCAGGTGAGAATGGGAAGCACTGTCGCCGCAATGTCCGAACTTGTGGAGCTCAATGACCTTGAGCGCTCCGCAGACCATGACGAATGGGGAATCTTCATGCATTATTCGAAAAACTTAAAGTCGGGAAAAAATCTTCCCGACTGCGAGATATATGATTTTCTTCCGACTCTGCTTAAATGCGCGGCCCTTCCTGCCGCTGACGATTTCGACGGAAAATCTCTTGACATAGGTTATAAAGATTGCACCGAGAGGGTCCCTACCTATGACTTTCTTGTAAAGCGGAATAATTTGAGAGAAGAGTCTGATGACTCCTTCGTCAGGGATGAGCTTAAACGTCTCGGCTATATGAAGGATGAATAAAGAGAAGAGAAGCATAGTATTTATTTTAATTGACGGAGCGAGATTTGACTTCGTGACGAAGAACAGGTCATACCTTGACCTATTCTCAAATTCCAATTGGTTCAACAGGGTCTACACAACCTCGCCCTACACAATTGCGTCAATGCACGCCATGTTCACCGGCCTCTATCCGAAAAACAACGGAGTCAACGGCTACCTGCGCCCGGAAAAACTGAAACCAAATGTCAAGACGATAGCAGAGATTCTTCACATGCAGAACTATTTCACAGTATGCAACATTCCGAGCCCTGTGGTGATGTCAAGCAGGGGGTTTGACGTTTACGAAACGCATGACGAGTATCTTTTCAATAATGCAAATGACCATTCCGACTGCATAAAGAGGCATGCCAAAAAAATGAAGGAATCATCGAATTATTTCCTTTACCTTCATTATTCGCACATACACACGTCTCTGTCAAACAGCGTTTTGAAGGTTCACGATGATTTTTCCCCTGAGTATTTCGAGTCAATCGAAAAGAACAGGGAGAGGCACTCAGCGGACGTCTTCAAATCAGCCGATTATCTGGAAAGAATAATAAGTGAGCTCAAGCGGGAAAATCTCCTTGAAAATTCTGACGTCTGGATAGCTTCGGACCACGGCGTCTCTGTGGGAGACGTTGTCGGTGAGAGGGCTTACGGAGTATTTCTCTTCGACTATACGCTTCACACGTTTCTTGTAAAGTACGGGGAGAGCAAAGGAATCACTGATGAGAACTTCAGATGCACTATTGACACCATGCCGCTTATTCTTCAAGATGCAAATGCGGATATGAATGAGAAGATTGACGGAATGGTTTCAAGAAAAAGAAAAACAAAGAGGCTCTTTCGGGAGATTGAAGATTGGGAGGAGATATACCTTGAAACCGGAGGAGTGGGCGGACCATTCCCTTCGCCTGAAACACACAATATATTCGGTATTCTCACTGAAAACAGAAAGCTTATTCACAACAGGACTTTGGACAAATTCGATGAGTATGAGTATTCTCTGTCGGGAGACATCCTTCTGCCAAAGACGGATGAGAATCTGAAGAAGAAGCTTTTGGAGTATGAAAAAGAACATTGAGAAGAGGGTCGTCATACTCTCTCATCTTTGGCCTAAAAATCCTCAGAGTTCAAATCCTTTAAGCGGAATTTACGTGTATGAATCGGTTGCGGAGATTTCCAAGAGAGCAAAAACGCGAGTATACGTGCCTCTCTCTCTCTTCCCGCGGCTAAGCGAAATAAAAAAAATCAGATTCGGGTTTTTAAAGAATCTTCACGAAAGGATTATCTACTCACCGGAAGGTGGAGAGAGCTTAAAGTATTTTTCGCTTATTGGAAAGCATTTTGATTCTCTTGCGATAGCGATAGCGTTTCTTTTCAGAAAAAGAGAAGATTATGACATAATGCACTGTCACACAATGTTTCCTGACGGCATGGCGGGGATGATTATTTCATCTGTGACCAGAAAACCCTTTATTGTTACAATACACGGCAGTGAAGTGATGCTCATAGACAACCGACCGGTTGACAAACTTCTGGCAAAGGTGATACTCACCAAAGCAAAAGAGGTGGTTTCAGTGAGTTTGATGATGAAGGAGAAGATACTTGAAATCACCAAAAACAAAGCAAAAGTCAAAGTCATAAGAAACGGAATAAGCGAAATCTTCCCGATGGCTGAGAAGAAGAAGATTATTCTCTTTGCAGGCAAACTGACAAAGGTTAAGGACCCTCTTATGCTGATCGATTCGTTTGAAATCTTTCAAAGGGGAAAAAACGGCTATTCTCTTGTGATGGCTGGAGACGGAGAGCTGAGAAGCGAAGTTGAGAAGAGAATAAAGGAGAAAAATCTTACGGAAAAGGTTTTTCTTATCGGGTATGTTGACAGGGAGAAGATGAAAAAGCTCTTCTCGGAGAGTTCAATTTTAGCTATTACGAGCTTGTCGGAGGGTTTTCCAACCGTGATTTACGAGTCATTGTCATCAGGCACACCCATTGTCTCCTTTGACGTCGGAGGGGTGAAGGAGGCAGTATTCGACGGCGTAAACGGATTTATTGTAAGAGAGAGAAATCCGGAGCTCTTCGCCGAGGCTCTTTTAAAGGCGGCTGATGCTGAATGGAATAGGGAAGAGATGAGAAAATCGGCAGAAAATTACACATGGGACAAAATAGCGGATGAGATAGTAAGGGTTTACCAGCGCACGCAGAGGGAAAAAGGTACGAGGTACTAGGTACGAGGTACTAGGTACGAGGTACTGGGTACTAGGTGCTGGGTGCTGGGTACGAGGTCAAAGGCAAAATACATCAGGGACGATGGTTCCAAAAAACATTATTTTTAAACATCGCTGATCAAAGGAAAAATACACGCGTGGCTGCCGAATAGCGTAGCGTTCATTTGGACATCATCACCGGCAGCATATCATGATGGGTTAGAGTTGGAATGCTGAAAACAGCAATCCAACAACTCCTGCCGACCCACATGATGACCTGCCTTGTGTTGCCGTCCTCATTCGCTTTAGCTTTCGTGCATCATAAAGTATTTATTTGATTGAATCTTCTAAAACCATCGGCGTATGACAAATGGAGCCGGGGGCTCCATGATAGACAAACGGGTTGCCCAAAAGTTTTAGAAGATTATTGAAAAGACAAGTCACTTATTCAAATGTGATACCATGATATAATTAGTATTTTCTCTTTACAGTTCCGAATGAAAGCTACACTTCTTGTCGCCCTATGTATTGTATATGTATTTGTTTTGATTCTACAGGGCAAAGACGCACAGGGTTGACCCAAACTACATGGCAAAGAGACAGGGCAGTTCAAACGGTAATTAATTGCTGTGGAATAGCAAAAAAAAGGGCGCCGAAGCGCCCTTTTTTATTTTTCTCCCGAATTACTTCAGGAATGTGATTCTTTCTTTGGCTTCCTTGTTGCCCTGCTTGAGGACTGCAAAGTAAACTCCGCTTGAGAGCTTCTCAGCATCGATTCTTGCAGTGTAGAAGCCAGGTCTTGAAACTCCGTCGGCAAGAGTCATGACAACCTGTCCTGTTATGGAGTAGATGTTCAGTGAAACCTGCTCTTCCCTGTCTATTGAGTAATAGAGGGTGAATGAGTTCTTGACTGGATTCTGCTTTATAGGCGATATTCCAAAGACAAGGTTGGAGAAGAATTTGACTTTCGTCTCGCCCATTACAACCTTGTTGCCGTCTGCATCGACTCTTGTGAGATTGTATGTGTATGTGCCGTTTGACGGAACTGATGAATCCGTGAATTTGTTTGTCTTTATGTCGACGGTTCCTATAACTGCAGTCTCTTTGTCTGAAGTTCTTGTGATTTCCCATGATTTGCCTGCTGTTGTCTGGGCTGTCCACTCAAGGTTTATGTCATTGTTTACCTGATTGGCTATGAGTGACGCTTCCATCGTTGCAGTCGCTCCCGATGCAAGCTTCTCCACTGAAGGAGTGAGGGAGTATCCCTGATAATTGACTGCCTTGACTTTGTAGTAATAATCAACCTTTGCAACAGGGACGATGTTGACAAGAGATGTGTCTGTAGTCGTTGCCACAGAGTCGCTGTCCTTAGCATAGAAGTTTGGAGTTGTTGACCTGTAAACAACGTACTTTGTCACAAAGTCTGATGCAGCATTTGCAGTCCATGAAAGGTTGACTGTCGTTGAAGTGGGCACCCTTGAAACAGTGAATCCTGCGACAGCTTTGGGAAGGACAAGGGAAGTGACGTCTATCTTTGTCACCTCTGAATTGTCCATGTTCAGCGTCCAGATGTAGTATTTATTGTTCTTTCCGAACGGAACAGCAGGCGTTATACCATCGCCCGAAATTCCCTGGAATGCGATATCGTATGCAGGATAATTTCCCTGAACTGAGGGGCATGATATCGTGCTGATTGTCTTGAATGCATTAGAATCCGGTTGAGGGAATCCTGCGCTGTATGGGGTCTTTCTGAATATGAAGTTTTCAAAGATGTTGACTGACCAGAAGCATGTTCCGTCCCACTCTATACCTCTGCCATTGTTCCACTTTCCGCCGTATGATGTTCCGTCAAGAAGAGGGACTCCCCAGAACCTTGTTGCAGTTCCGTTGAGGACCTTTCTCTGGCCGAGGAGTGATTCCTCAAATGTGCCGTACGTCTGCCAGTAGCCGAACATTGAGTCATTGTTGTCAAACGTGACTCCTCTGACTCTCTTCATGACTGTTCCTGCATAATCGGTATTTGACCATCTTGTCCTTGAAATCTGTGACTGTGAGACTATGTCATACCTGAGAGCAGAGTCACCGCAGCTTATCCAGACGTTTCCTGCGGCATCATGGTCCATGCACTGAGCATAGTTTCCAGAGGTGTATGAGAAGTAATCCTCAAGTGTTGCTCCGTTGTCTGATAGGGTCCAGTACCAAATCTGCTTGGAACCGGTGCCGTAGACGTTTCCGAGTCCGCTGCCTGCGGCGATTATTGCCCAGTCGTCAATGCCGAAGTCGCCGAGCCAGTAAATGTCCAAAGCCGCCGCATCCGTAAGGGCGGTTGACTTTGTCCTGAGAATGAATGTCGTATCTGTAGGAGTCGAGTTTATCTTTATTCCAAACTCGGTCTCATTTGAACCTGCCGCTGATGTAACTGCAAGGGTGAAGTAGAGTGTCGTATCAGAGGGAGTTCCTGAGAGAACCTTAACTCTGAAATTGTCTGAGTTGGCGGCTGATGCAAGAGAACCTATGTTGGGATATGCCGCTGTCGAGTCAGTTACGAGGACAAGTCCGGTCTGCGTGCTTCTAAGCTTTGCTGTGATGCCAGTTGCCGCTCCGCCGACGTTCTTTATCGTCACTTTAAGGTCGACAAGCTCGTCAGGTTCCGCAAATCCGTTGTTGTTTCCATAATTTGTGATTGTGTCATACTCTATGTGCGATTTGTATGCGAATGATGCGCCTGCAGGCACTGTGGCATTGTCAACTGTGAACCACATTGTGTCTCCGGGCTTTGAAATCGCTATGATGTAGGGTCCGAAGTTTGTGGTTGAGCCGTTGACGTTTGCGCCTGCCTTTGTCAGGTTTGTGAACTCATAGTCGTCGCCTGCAGAGTAGGGTGCCTGTCCGGCATCTCTGTATATTGTGTCTGCTGTGTATGTGTCGTGGATTGCAGGGTCAAATCCCCTCTGCTCTATCCAGTATGTGTAATACTGTCCCTCATTGTAGTAAGTGCCCTTTTCCGACTGGTCATAGTGGGATATTAGTATCCCGTGTTCTGGGAAGACGCTCTCAAAGAATCCCTTGTTGTTCCTGTTTTCAACAAAGAAATATTCGCCTGCGGTTGTCATTGCAGC
>JAQVDU010000023.1 GCA_028698175.1 bacterium
ATTTCCACAGGATCGATAGCGATAGACGCCGCTCTCGGAATCGGCGGGGTGCCAAGAGGGAGAATAGTGGAAATTTACGGGGCTGAATCAAGCGGAAAAACGACTCTTGCTCTTCAGATCGCTGCGCAGGCGCAGAAAGCTGGAGGAGTGGCGGCGTACATAGATGCAGAACATGCTCTTGACCCGCAGTATGCTCAGAAACTGGGAGTGGATATAGACAATCTTTATATATCTCAGCCGGATGCGGGAGAGCAGGCTTTGGAAATCACAGAGATGCTCGTGAGAAGCGGAAGCGTCGATATAGTAGTTATAGATTCCGTGGCTGCGCTCACTCCGAAAGCGGAGATAGAGGGCGATATGGGAGATTCGCACATGGGTCTTCAGGCAAGGCTGATGTCACAGGCATTGAGAAAGCTAACAGCAGTCATAAACAGGTCAAAGACTTCCGTTGTTTTTATAAATCAGGTGAGATACAAGATAGGCGTGATGTTCGGAAATCCGATGACAACGCCGGGCGGACTTGCATTAAAATTCCATTCCTCAATAAGAATGGAGGTGCGCAGAGTGACATCGATAAAATCGGGCGAAGAGGAGATTGGTAACATTATTGAAGTAAAAGTCGTTAAAAACAAAGTCGCTCCGCCATTCAAGCGCGCCCAGGTCTCAATCTATTTCGGAGAAGGAGTCTCAAGAGAGGGAGAAATAGTCGATATGGCTACAAATCTCAATATTATAGAAAAAACAGGCGCCTGGTATGCGTACAATAACAGCAAACTGGGGCAGGGAAGGGAGAATATAAGGCAGTTTCTTAAAGAGAACAAGGAAACAGCCGATGAAATAGAGGGAAAAATAAGAAAAGCGATGGGAATCGTAGTTGAAGATAACAAAAATAGAGAGAGCAAAGAAAAATAAATTTAAAATTAACATATTCATAGACGGAGAATTTTCCTTCTCCGTCTATGAGGATGTGTTTTTAAAAATGAAGTTCCGCTCCGGTATGGAGATTGACTCAGATTTTATTGAAACTGCAAAGAAAGAAAGCGAATTTGAGCACGGAAAGCATTATCTTCTGAACATACTCTCAAGAAAAAACTACACTGAAAAGGAGCTTATGGCGAAACTGCTCACAAGAAACATAGATAAAAAAACTGCAACTGCTCTGATAGAAAAGATTCGCAAGATGGGTTTTCTCGACGACGAGAAATACATGAAGGATTATTTCGAATATCTTAAGGGATGTGAGAAGTATTCAAAATTGGAGATTCTCTATAAGATGAAGACCAAATTCAGCGACAACGAAAATCTAAAAATGTTTGAAGAGATGCTTAGGGATTATGATGAGAAAGCTGTGCTTTTAAAGCTCACAGGAAAAATCAAACAACCGGCAGACGCGAAATCAGTAACGGCGAAAATGGCGAGAAAAGGATTCAGATACGAAGACATATCAAACGTGCTTAGAACAATCAAAAAGGAGGAATAAATGGCGCTCTTTTTAGTGATATTGACGGTTCTCATACTTCTTTTCGGAACAAGGCTGTTTCCAAAATTCAGAATCGAAAAAAATACAATCATCGTATGGGGGTCGATAATCATTATCTTCATAATGCTTGCTTCAACGGTGAGGGTAGTCCAGCCGGGAACAGTCGGAGTCCAGGTTCTTTTCGGAAATGTTTACAAAAAAGTCCTAACAAACGGACTGCATTTTGTCTTTCCCTTTGTCGAAGTGAAGACAATGGATGTAAGGGTGCAGGATTATACAATGTCTGTCGCTCAGGAGGAGGGCATCCGAAAGGGAGATGACGGAATAACATCCCTTACTAAGGACGGACTCCAGATAAATCTTGATATTACGGTATGGTACCAATTGAAGAGTGAAAAAGCCGCAGAGGTCTATCAGAACATCGGAAAAGACTATGTGGAAAAAATCGTGCGTCCCGCCATCAGAACTGCGATAAGAAATGCGACGGTCATTTTTAACGTAACCGAAATTTACTCTTTAAAGAGAGAGGAACTGACGAACATTATTTACAAAGAGCTTGAAAACAATCTCTCTGCCAAAGGAATAATTTGCGATAAAGTTCTTCTGAGAAATATCGACCTGCCGCAGAAGGTCAAGAATTCGATAGATGATAAAATCGCCGCGGAACAGGATGCTCAAAAAATGGTCTATGTGCTTGAGAAAGAGGAAAGGGAAAAGGAAAGAAAGCTGATTGAGGCAGAAGGCATTGCAGTTTCCCAGAAAAAGATTTCCGAGTCGCTCAACAAACAGTACCTTCAATGGTATTACATTCAAAATTTAAAGGAAGTTCTCAGTTCAAACAACACTAAAGTCGTTATAATGCCGTTTGACCAGAAACTGACTCCTCTTCTCAATGTGGGGCAGTGACGGTCTATTTTAAACTTATTCTGATTCTGGCCATCATCATTTCAATGATGAAGCTCAAAATATCCATGGGAATATCCCTTATTTTCTCCTCGTTGATAATAGGTTTTCTCTTTTTTGAATCGTTTGTTGAAATTCCGCTTGCCTTTATTTCTTCCGTCACATCCTATGCGACAGTTAAAACCGTTCTTATAGTTTACGGAGTTCTTCTTCTGTCGCATGTTATGAAGGAGAGGCAGGTTGACAGAATGATAGGCGGGCTCACAAGAATTTTCAGAAACATAAAGTACGCGATAATAATCCCCCCTATGCTTCTTGGACTCCTTCCAATGCCTGGTGGAGCAATGCTTCCGGCGGCGATTATAGACTCTCTCGGGACTCCCCTTAAGCTTTCACCGGAGATGAAAACCTACATAAACTACTGGTTTCGCCACATATGGGAGTATTTCTGGCCTCTCTATCCCGGGCTCATCCTTACTGCGTCAATCGTCCGTCTGCCGATAAAGTCCATTATGATTCACCAGTTTTATCTTACGATACTGGCATTTGTAATAGGGTTAACAGTGATTTCCTTCATAAAGGAAAAAGCTCTGAACGAAGGACAAAGGGACGCTAGAAGCGGAATAATATCTCTAGCAAGGTCGATATTTCCGATTGTTGTCATGATAGTCCTTATAATGGCGACTCCCCTGAGCGAAGAGATCGTGGTACTGGGAGTGACGGTTTTGTATCTCGCTCTCACAAAGATGACTCTTAAGAAAAAACTTCTATCGTTCTTTAAAAGCTTCTCTGCTGATTCGATCCTTCTGATAATAGGAGTCATGATTTTCAAGGATTTTCTCATTCACTCCAAGGCGCTTGATTTTCTGGCGAATGGCATGGACGGGAGAGCACTCTCCGTTTATGCTCTTTTAGTCTTAATGCCATTCACAATGGGACTGCTCACAGGTATAAATCAAGCCTACGTGGGGATAGCCCTGCCGATAGCCGTTCCTCTTATTGTTTCGGCCGGCGGCGTCGATTTTGCCAGACTCACGCTGTTTTACGCTTCAGGTTTCGCGGGAGTTCTGCTTTCTCCCGTCCACCTTTGTCTCTCCCTCACAAAGGAGTATTACAAAGCAAACTGGGGGCCGATATACAGGATACTGGCTCCTTCTGTCATACCCATACTGTTGCTGCCCATTCTGGCAGATCTTATTTTCTGAGTAAAAATAAAGGAGAAAAAATGAATAAAACAGCTACTTGCCTGATAATTTTAACAGCGCTGCTTAGTTTCGGCTGTTTCACGGAAAATGACGAAGATGCCATCAAAAAAGTGATAATGGCAAATACGGAAGCGATGAACAGAGAGGATTTGAGCGGGTATATGTCAACGATTTATAATGACGGCAGCGAAAATTATAAATCATTGGAAAAGATGCTCGGCGAAATCTTCAATGCATACGACATAAAAATGAGCGTTGTAAGCGTCGATGTTGTTGAAATTACGGGGAATACAGCCAAAGCAAGAACCAAAACAGTGACCAATCTCGAAGGGAATCTTCCAAACAAGAACAGCAGAGCAACATCTCTTCACTATATGATAAAGGATAATAAAACCTGGAAAATTCAAAACACAGTCAATGAAGAGGTCAGTTACTCCGACTGAGGGATTCTTTGATTTTTTTGAACTCATCCTTTCCGAAGAGATATCTGTAGACCGAAGGGTATTCTTTTCTTGCCCTGGAAGCGATTAAGTCGGCAATCCTGCGTATCTCAAGCTGAGCATGAATATCAGAACGAAGCCTTATGAAATGGTAGAGCTCTCTTGAATTCATCTTGACAAAGACTGCCCTTTTTGACGCATTGAGAGCAGAATACTGCAGAATCTGGGGGTTCTTTTTTCTCAGCTCTATGTCGGTTTTGAGAGAAAGCTTTGACAGCAGATGAAGAACCTCAGGAAGATTTGTCTTTAAGAATGAATCCGGAATGTATGGAGATTCTTTCAGGGAATATGCCTGAGTTATAACAGTCGACATTCTGTGCCTTTTAAGCTGGGCAAAGCATGATGCCGAACAGTATGCAATGAACATTGCTTCAGGCAATTCAAACTCCCTGGGAATTCTGTCGTATTCGTTCAAATCTATGAGCAATCTCTCAATGAAATCTCTGTCCTCATCGGACAATGCTGCGGGAATTTTAAACTTTTTTCCTTTTCTGGAAAAATTTAAAATGCCGCAAAGCTCTTTTTCATGATTTTTTGAAAACGTCAAAGAACCTACATTCTCCTTTGGAAAAGCATAATTTACGTTCATAAAGATCTTTTTGAAAATTTCTCTTTTCTCTGTGTATTTTATGATTGAAGGCGCCACTCCCGAAATCTGATCTGCCAGTTTGTTTCCGATGGAGTTTAACTCATATGAATCCTGCGACCTCAGGTCCGATATAAGATATTCAAGGGACCTTCCGTTTATAGTCATTCCGCACTGAGTGTAGGCGGAGAGAGGAAGAAAGTATCTGGCATCCTCATTGGACTCTGTTCTTGAGAAATCATTTTCAAGAAGAATCTTCTGCGCCTTTGAATATTCATCAAAACACCTGTCGCAGAAGCTTTTATACTTTGTCAAGGCCTTTTTGTCGTCTTCAATCTCTTCAGGTATATGATAGCCTGTGTCAAAAGAGACATACCTCTGAGATTTTTCCGTGTAAGAAGCCAGTCTGTGTCTTTGAATGTGCTCTATTGCCGCCCTTGACACGCCCATTAAATCAAAATTGAACACCGCATGTTCCGCAATGGACGAATGTCCCAATCCGAATACTATCGACTCGTTTGATTTGCGTGATTTGGCAACGTCGCACCTGGCCTCTTCTCTCAGAGAAGGAATATCCTTTTCCGAACGCGAAATTCGAGCATATGCGGCGGATATGGTCTCCGGAGTAAGTTCTTTATTCCCGAGTCCGTCTCTGTCAATGTTAAAACCGGAAAGCAATACTTTCATTTTTCCTCCGCCATGATTGTGAGGTCCTCCTCCGCAATGATTTTGACTCCAAGGGATTTTGCTCTTTCCACCTTTGAGCCGGGGTTTGCGCCGGCAACAAGATAATTTGTCTTTGATGAAACGTCGTTCTGAACCATTCCGCCTTTGGATGTAATATACTCCGCTGCCTCGTTTCTTGAAAAATTCTTTAACGTTCCCGTCAAGACAAAAGAAAGACCTGTCAGTGAACCAGAGGATTTAGAATGGGATATTCTAAGGCCTGAATTTTTAAGTTTCTCTATCTCCTCTCTGTTGGTTTTATTCTCAAAGAAGAGAAGAATCGCATTTGCGGATTCTTCGCCTATGCCCTGTATTTTAATCAGTTGATCGTAACGGGAGTTTGCAAGGGAATCAATGTCCTGGAAAGATTCCGCCAGTTTTAGCGAGGCGAATTCTCCCACGTTTCTAATGCCTAAAGCGTATATGACTTTTGCCAAGGTACGGTTTTTGGAATCTTCTATCGCTTTCAGAATGTTCAGTGCGGATTTGTCTTTAATCCTGTCAATTTTGGTTAATTCGGATTTAGTAAGCTTGTAAATGTCCGATATTGAACTGACAATCTTATTTTCAATCAATCTTCTGACAAGGGATGGACCCATATTTTCTATATTCATCGCTTTCTTTGATGCGAAGTGTATAAGGGAGAGTTCTATCTGTTCAGGACAGTTTTTGTTTACGCATCTTACAGCAATTTCGTCTTCATATTTCACCAGTTTCTCCTTGCAGGAGGGGCAGTGGGAGGGAATCTCAATGTTGACTTCGCTTCCGACTCTCTTTTCCGGAACAAAACGGAGGATCTTTGGTATTATTTCTCCGCTTTTTTCTATCTCCACAAAATCTCCGATTTTTACAGAGAGTCTGTTAATCTCTTCAAAATTATGAAGGGTTGCTCTTTTTACGATTGTTCCCGAAATTTCTACAGGATTGAGATTGGCTACCGGAGTTATCACACCCGTGCGCCCAACCTGAAAATCAACGCTTAAAAGCTTTGTCATTGCTCTCTCCGGCGTAAATTTAAAAGCAAAAGCCCACTTTGGGGATTTGTTTGTGAATCCCACCTTTTCTCTGAGATTAAGCTGATTGACTTTAATGACAATTCCGTCAGTTTCAAATAAAAGAGAAAATCTGTCTTTTTCAAACCGGTTTTTTTCCTCAATCAACCGGCTTACAGTTTCCGCCTCAGCAAACACGCTGACTATAGGGAGCCCCAGCTCGGAAAGTTTTTTAAGCGACTCAGTATGGGTAGGAGCTAAAGGCGTGACGACCGTATGGATGAGTGCGGAAAGCTGTCTTTTCGAAACCTCTTTGGCGTTCTGCAGTTTCAAAGTTCCTGAAGCGGCGTTGCGTGCGTTTGAAAAAGAATAAGTTTCGCTGAGTTTCTCGAACCTCTTTTTTGTGAAAAAAATCTCTCCTCTGACTATTAGTTCGCCTTCAATCAAGCTGTTAAGCTTAAGAGGAATGCTTCTTATCGTGCGCACATTGGAGGTGACGTCGTCTCCAGTTTCTCCATCGCCCCTTGTGAGAGCTGACTGAAGAAGGGAGTCATTGTAAATTAAAGAAATGGCTGTGCCGTCAATTTTAGGTTCAACCGTGTATGAAAATTTTTCCGTGAGGGATTCGGATATTCTTCTGTGAAATGCTTTAAGCTCATCATCTGAATATGAATTATCGAGAGAGTACATTTTCGGCTTATGGCCGAGCTTTTCGAAGTGATTCTGAGTCTGCTCGGAAACTCTCTTTGTAGGAGAGTCGGGGGAATCAAATTCCGGATTCGACGATTCAAGACTCAGAAGCTCGCGGTAAAGTTTATCATACTCATAATCGTCAATAAGAGGTTCGCTGAGAACATAATAGTGGTAATCATATTTTACAATAAGGTCTCTCAGCTCCTTTATGCGTTTCTCTGTATTTTCTCTTTCCCTCATACGTTTTTGCCGTGGCAGTTTTTATATTTTTTACCGCTTCCGCACCAACACGGGTCGTTTCTGCCGATTTTCTTCTCTTCTCTTGTTTGAGGCTTCTGCTTTGTCTGTTCCTCTTCCGGCGTGTTTGAAGCTATCTCTCGTTTTACAGTATCTATTCTTCTCTGCCTATTGTCTTGCTTCGTCTGTACGCTTTGAACTGCCGAGAAAAACTTCTCGCAGAAATCCTTATAGATATTGTCCATAAGGTCATTGAAAAGCACGTATGCCTCCTTCTTGAACTCAATCAAAGGGTCTCTCTGGGCATATCCTCTCAGGGAAATGCCCTCCTTGATTGCATCAAGCTCATAAAGCTGTTCTATCCAAAGCTTGTCTATAGACATAATGAACATGTTGCAGAGATTGAAGAGCAGGAGCTCTTTGTTCGAAAATATGGAAAATTTGTCTTTAAGCATCTCCCTTACTAAAGTCTCGGCTTCCATGGCGAACTGTTTTTTTGTCGTTTCTTCGTTTTGTTTCTTGAGACCTATCTTGAAATAGTTCATGAACCACTCGTTTATCCTGTCAATATTCCATTCTTCGGATGGCTGGTCGTCCGGAAGCTCTGATATTATGAATTCCGATGCCAGCGGAGGTATGTTCTCCCCGACATACTCCTTTACTTCATCAAGTGATTCTTCGAAAAATACTGATATTTTTTGAAAAAGAATATCTTCAAAATCATTGGACATAACGTCTTTCCTTGTCACTTCAAGAGAAGGGGCATTCATGATTAAGGCAAATTTCTCGGTCTCGCTTTTAAATAAATCTTCGCTGAGCGAAGCTTCAAGTCTGTGCCTGAAGGAGACGGCATACTGTGAGAAAGTCGACCTGTCGACGAACTCCAAAGGAGGCTTTCTCTCAAGGAAGAAATTCCTAAGCTGGTAGACTATCTCTCTCTGCTTGTTGATTACATCGTCATATTCAAGGAGATATTTCCTTCTTTCAAAATTAAGATTCTCTATTCTTTTCTGAGCGCTCTCTATTGAGGTTGTAAGGAGTCTGTGGGATACGGATGTTTCGTTTGATGAAATCGCTTCGAGTCTCTTTATCATGTCGCTCATTTTTTCATTGCCGAAGACCCTCATAAGGTCATCCTCCAAAGAGACAGTGAAGAGGGATGCTCCGGGGTCTCCCTGACGGCCGCTTCTTCCGCGAAGCTGTCTGTCAATTCTCCTTGATTCATGTTTTTCTGTTCCAAGGACGAACAATCCTGCAGGAACGTGTTCTACGCACGACCCGTCCGGGGCGTATGATATGCAGACAAACCTGGATGAAGGATTGTTTACGGGTGCGACTGTTATTTTAAAGGATGTTTTAGCATTAGATTCATCTGTGGTTATCAAAATAAGGTCATTGAGTTTTTCCGGCTCAAAAGTGAAATAAATCGATTTTTCCTTCAGATAGGAATCGTTCTCAACCAGATCTTTAACAAAGGAAAAGCTTGTTTCGTCGGGTAAAACTACGACAGCGCTCTTTTTTACCGTGTTTTTGACGAATAGAGCCTGCAAAAGGGCGCTTCTTTCAGGAAGCATCTTTATTGTCGGCCCGAGTTTAATGTCAGTTCCTCTTCCAGCCATGTTTGTAGCAATCGTCACTGCTCCCTGAAGCCCCGCCTCTGCAATTATATTCGCCTCCTGCTCATGATGTCTTGCATTAAGTATGCTGTATTTCACTGGTTTTCCCGACATGTTTTTTTTGGTTTTCAACACAGAGTCAAGATGCTCGCTTGATTGAACTGATGCGGTTCCTACAAGAAGAGGAACTCCTGCATTGTGTATTTTAAGTATCTTTTCGACAAGATGCTTTGTCTTTTCTTCCTTTCTTATGAATAGAAGATCGTTATAATCCTTTCTTATAACGTCTTTGTTGGTAGGAATAACAAGAACCGGCAATTTGTAAATATGCATGAATTCGCCCGCTTCCGTCTCGGCAGTGCCCGTCATTCCGGAAAGTTTGGAAAACATCCTGAAGAGGTTCTGCAAGGTTATCGTTGCAAGGGTCTTTGTCTCCTCCTGAATTGAAACGTTTTCTTTGGCTTCTATAGCCGAATGGAGCCCTTCAGAAAACCTTCTGCTGGGCATAAGTCTTCCGGTATGCTCATCAACGATCACTATCTTCCCATTCTGAACAATGTATTCGACGTCTTTTTCAAACAGTGTGTGGGCTTTAAGAAGCTGGTGGAGAGCGTGTATGTACTCTGATTTTTCGGCATAGCGCGAAATTACGTCACCCTTTCTTCGTGACCTGTCAGCGGCATCTTCCGTTTCATCCTCGATTCTTTTAAACTCAAGCGAAAGCTCAGGAGTGGCAAAAAAATCGGAATCAGAATGTATCTTTTCAAAATAATCTTCGCCTCTGTCGGTTATTGTGACAGCCCCGCTTCTCTCTTCAATAGAATATAAGAGTTCAGAGTCGAGAGTGTGAATCATCTTGTCCCGGATCAGAACATTTTCCATCTTTTCCATTTTGGAAAGAATGTCAGAGTTCTGCATTGCAGAGACAATTTCCTTCATCTTTGGCCATGCGCGCTTTACAGAAAGGAACCCGGTGACGGCTTCATCGAAATTACCTTCGTCATAGAGCTTCTTTGACTTCTCGAAAATTTTCCTTGCAGTCTCCTTTTGGGCTCTTACAAACTGGCTGACTGAGGAGGAGAGCGACCTGTACTGCATCTCAGTGCGCTTTTCTTCGTTCCCTCCCAGAGGCATTCCTGAAATTATCAGAGGAGTGCGAGCTTCGTCTATAAGGACAGAATCAACCTCGTCGATTATGGCGAAATTGAAAAAATCCCTGTGAACCTTTTCGGATTTTTGATAAGCCATATTGTCTCTGAGATAGTCAAATCCGAACTCGTTGTTAGTGACGTAGGTCACATCGCATGAGTAGTTGGCGCGCCTCTCTGAAGGAGACATTCCCATTTGAATGAGTCCTACTGTAACTCCCAGTTTATCATAAACAGGCTTCATCCAGGCTCGGTCTCGCCTCGCGAGATAATCATTGACTGTCACAAGGCAGGCGCCCTTTGATTCGAGAGAGTTCAGAAAAAGCGGCATGACAGCGACAAGTGTCTTTCCTTCGCCCGTAGCCATTTCTACGATGTTACCCTGATGAAGGCCGATAGATCCTATCAGTTGAACATCATAAGGCACCATCTCCCAAGCGAATTTCATGTCGCCTTCCTGATACTCGTGCTTATCATCTGCCAAAGTCTTCATAACGTATTTTACAAGCGCATATGCGTCAATGAGGATGTCGTCAAGAGTCTCCCCAGCCTGAATTCGTTTTTTCAGCTCTATCGTCCTTTTTTTCGGATCATCCGGCCTTGATGTCAAAAGTTCATTGTATTTTTCATTTATTTTGATGACAATCTTTTCCATCTCTCCGACTCTTCTCTGATTATAAGAGGGAAACAGTTTTGATAAAAAGTTCATTTTAAAAGTTCTCCGGATTTAATGAATATTCCTTGTTCATCAAGGCCGAGGTTTTTCCTCAGAATCTTCTGGCTTCCTGCCTCGACAAAAGAGTCTCCTGCGGCAAGGCATGAAACTTTTAATTTTGACTTTCTTTCGCCGAGCATTCTTTCGACATATTCTCCGAAGCCTCCGGAAAGTATGTTTTCTTCGACAGTAAGAATAAACGAATGGGTGCTCTCAAGCGAAAGAAGAGATTCTATGTCAAGAGGCTTGACGAACCTTGCATTTATAACTGTGGGTTGAAAATTATATTCTTTCTTTATCATTTCTGCCGCCTTGATGGCAGGACTTACCATATTTCCCAATGCGCAGATCGCAAGCTTTTCACCGCGCACGAGAAATTCGGATTTTCCGAGCTTTATATTTTTTATTTCTTTCGAGATGTCGACTCCCAATCCCTCTCCCCTCGGGTAGCGGAGGGCAATCGGTCCTTCGTTGTACTCCAGTCCCAATTTGACCATGCTTCTAAGCTCATCCTCGTCTTTCGGAGACATTATCACCATATCTGGAACTGTTCTAAGGTAGGATATGTCAAACAGTCCGTGGTGCGTGGGACCGTCGTCTCCCACTATTCCAGCCCTGTCAAGAACGAAGAAAATGTTTCTCTTCATAAGAGCGGCATCGTGTATGAGCTGATCGTAAGACCTCTGAAGAAACGTCGAATAGATGGCGCATACCGGCTTTTTGCCGGCCAAAGAGAGTCCTGCGGCGAACAATACTGCGTGCCCCTCTGCGATTCCCACGTCAAAAAATCTTTCAGTTAGTTCATCCCTGAAGAGCGATAAGCCCGTTCCGTCAGGCATAGCGGCCGTTATAGCGACTACTTTCTCGTCGTCTTTCGACAATTCAACGAGAGTCTTTCCAAAGACGTCCGTATATTTCACCTTCGCATCCTCGGCTATTTCTGTCTTGCCGGTCTCCTTGTTGAATCTGCCAAGGCCGTGGAATTTTGTCGGGTCATTCTCGGCATGTACGTAACCTCTTCCTTTCTGAGTGATTGCATGGAGAAGAATTGGACCTTTATAATTCTTTGCGTATTTAAGAGTTGATATCATGTCCTCCAGCGAGTGCCCGTCAAGCGGACCGATGTATCTGAGGCCGAATTCCTCGAAGAATATCGTGGGAATGAAAAAATTCTTGAGAGACTCCTTCATTCTCCTAGCGAGGTCGCGCGTCTTCTGACCCATCTTGTCCGGCAGTTTCCCCATCAGCTCCCACATGTCATTCTTTATGGTTGTGTAAACCGGAGTTGTCTGAAGCTTGCTCAGGTATTGAGATATTCCGCCCACGTTCTCGGATATGGACATATTGTTGTCATTCAGTATTATTATGAGCTTGCTTCTTGTGTGGGCAAGATTGTTCAGGGCTTCATAAACAAGGCCGTTTGTCATTGACCCGTCTCCTATTACTGAAACAATCTGATAATCTTCCTTTGACAGGTCCCTGCCGACAGCCATTCCCAGAGCGGCAGATATGGACGTTGCCGCATGTCCCACAGTAAGCGCATCATGCTCGCTCTCAAAAATGTTGTTGAATCCGCTTATGCCTCCGTACGTTCTTAAAGTCTTAAACCTATCTTTTCTTCCTGTGATTATCTTGTGAGCATAGGACTGATGGCCCACATCAAATATTATTTTATCCTTCGGAGAATCAAAGACATAGTGGATTGCAAGTATGAGCTCAACGCAACCGAGCGACGGAGCTACGTGCCCGCCGGTCCTAGAGGCGTTCTCTATGATAAAGTATCTTATTTCGCTTGCGAGCTGATAAAGCTGGTTTATAGAGAGCTGTTTTATGTCGCCGGGTGAGTTGACTCTGTCGAGAATCGTTTCCATTTTTCCTCTTATTTGAAAATAAATGCTATGACAAATCCAAGGATAGCTCCGAAAAACACTTCAAGAGGCGTATGCCCGAGAAGCTCCATAAGCCTCTCTTCCTTGAGATGGTGGGTCTGCTTGAATTCATCTATGATTTTGTTTATGACTGCGGCCTGCCTGCCTGCCGCCCTTCGAAGACCGGCGGCGTCATACATTATCACAAACGCGAAAAAAGCGGCTGAAGCAAAGACCGGAGTGTTGAATCCCGCCCAGAATGCTATCTGAAAAGTTAACGTAGCCGCAGTTGAAGCGTGTGAACTCGGCATTCCTCCTGTTTCAAAAAACCTTTTCAGGTTAAACTTTCTGTGCTGAATGTAATAAGTGAAGACCTTTATAAGCTGGGCTATTGTGCCGCTCAGAAGAGTGAGTCCCAAAACCTTGATGGTATTCATTATTTTATCCTTCTGTGAAAATAAGCGAGGAGTTCCTTTACGAAATTTGTTTTAAAATTAAGTTTGTCAGCGCAGGCATATGCCTTTGCCGCCTCTTTGGAAGCCATTTTCTGGGCTCTGTCAATTCCGTAAAGGGAAACATACGTAAGCTTGTTCTGTTCAACGTCCTTTCCTGCAGTTTTTCCGAGCGTTTTTGAAGTCTGAGTGACGTCGATTATGTCATCCACTATCTGGAAGAGGAGTCCTGCTGATTCTCCCAGCGCGGATAGTCCTTCAATCGTCTTTTGTTTTGCGCCGAAAAGCGCTCCGGTAACTGAAAAGGACGCGGAAATAAGGGCTGCTGTTTTCTTCAAATGTATGTAGGATAATGTTTTCTTTGACCTGTCATACATCTCTATTTTAGTGTCTACAAACTGTCCTGCCACCATGCCCCTCGTTCCCACCGATTGGAGAAGCAGGGAGAGACCATTGATTTTGTCTTTGTCTTTGAAACCCTCAGCTTTCAGAAAAATCTCCAGCGCATAAGAGAAAAGTGCGTCTCCCGCTAGGATGGCGACTGCTTCGTCATATCTCTTGTGAAGGGTGGGTATGCCTCTCCTGAAGTCATCATTGTCCATTGCCGGCAGGTCATCATGTATGAGAGAGTATGTGTGAATCATCTCGACAGCGCATGCCGCCTGAATGAGGCCTCTGTGTCTCTTCGCTGAAAAGAGGTCTTCGCCGACAAGAAGCATTATCGCCGGCCGGATTCTCTTTCCTCCGGCGGATACAGAGTAATTCATCGCCTCATACAGCGGTTTCGCGAACCTGTCTTTTGAAGAGAGAAGAGTCTTCAGGTTTTTGTCTATCTCTCTCTTTTTCAAAGAAAGCTCAAACTCAATGCTGTTTTTTTGCATCTTTCTCCTCGAGCAGATTCTTGATTTTCTCTTCATAAGCTGATATCACCACCTCTGCTTCCTTAATGAGTTTTATGCCTTTTTCATACATTTCTATGGATTTAGCTATGTCATTATTTTCATTTTTCAGCTCTGCGACTATTCTTTCTATTTCACGTATCTTTTCTTCAAGCTTTTCTTCTTTCATTATTCCTCCTTTGTGCTTGTGACTTTGGAGCGGAAAGAACCGTCTCTCAGAAAGACCTTCAAATCATCTCCCTCGCGCAATTTTGCCTTGTCCGCCACGATAAGGTTGTTTTTGTCATATATAAGAGCGTACCCTCTCTGCATAACATTCAAAGGATTGAGGGCTTCAAGCATTCTTTTTTCGGAATAAACGGAATTTTTTACAGAAGTTAGAATGTTCTCAACCCTGTTCTTCATAGTCCCGCGGCACTCTCTTAAAAATGAAGATTTTTTTTCAATGTTTTTTTCCGGGCTGTATCTTTGAACCGTGAGGGAGCTTTGTGAGAGAAAATCACTCATTGATTTCAGTCTGACAAAAATAATATCATCCATTTCTTTCTGCATATTCGAAATATTGTCGCGTTTTCTTGCTATGGGAGAAAGGGCTGATATGTAAAAGGTCTGCTTTAAGGAGGAAAAATTTTTTCTCGCGTCCGAAGAGAGCTTTCTGACGAAATCTTTCATGTTTTTTCTTGAGCTGTCTAAAAACTCTTTGATTTCTCTTTTGTCTCTGACTGAAATCTCCGCTGCCGCAGAAGGGGTGGGGGCTCGAAGTGAAGCTGCAAAATCCGATATGGTGAAATCTGTCTCATGCCCCACAGCCGAAATCACGGGCACTTTGGAATTGTAAATAGAATATGCCAGCTCTTCGCTGTTGAAAGGCCAAAGGTCCTCTATTGAACCGCCGCCTCTTGCTATGATTATCAAATCCACCCTATGGCTGTTGAAGTAGTCTATACCGGCAATAAGCTGTGAAGATGCCGATTCACCCTGCACAGCTGCAGGATAAAGGAATTTTTTCACGTAGGGCGCTCTTCTTGCCAGTACATTCGCTATATCCTGTATTACAGAACCGGTGGGACTTGTTATGATGCCTATTGACAGAGGGTAGGCAGGGAGAGGTTTTTTCTTGTTCTGATCGAATATTCCCTCTTTTTCCAGCTTCTCTTTTATCTTGAGAAAACGGGCATACAGTTCCCCCTGTCCCGAAATTTCAATTGAATGAACTATTATCTGATAAGACCCCTGGGGTTCGTAAAGAGAAATGTGTCCGGTCAACACAACCTGCTCTCCGTCTTTGAATTCTCTTTTCAGCTGGACTGACTTCCACACGGCGCATTTTATAAGAGCGGATTCGTCTTTAAGGGAGAAGTATGTGTGTCCGCTGCTGCTTCTGCTCCAGTTGGAAATCTCTCCGGTCACCTTCAGGGAAGATGGAAATAAGGATTCAAGGTTTTTCTTTATCTGCTTTGTCAGCTGAGCTACGGTTAAAATGTTTTCAGGCATAATTTTGTTTTAATTTTATCAGATTTTCAAAGAGAGTCGCCACTGTAATCGGACCGATGCCTCCCGGGACCGGAGTGTATGCCGATGATTTTTCATAGCACTCAGGGTCTATATCTCCGACAATTTTATTGTTTAAGTAATTTATTCCGACGTCTATCAATACGGGTTTGTTATCTCCGATGTAATCTCTTGTCACAAAAGAAGGATTTCCGATTGCCGCAACAATTATGTCCGACCGCCTCGTTTCCTCCTTGATACAGGAGCTTTTGGAGTGAAGAACGGTTGTGGTGGCATTTCCGCAATTCTTTGACAAAAAGAGCAGGGAGAGCGGTTTGCCTACTATTTCCGACCTTCCGATTATCGATACTTTCTTGGACTCGTATTTAATCCCTTCGAATTTCAGAGCGTTTATCACTGCCATCGCAGTTGAGGGGGCTATTATAAAATCATCGGTTATCAGCCGGCCGTTGTTTTCGCTGCTCATGCAGTCGATGTCTTTGCGCGGGTTTATAAGAGAAGCTATTTTTTTGATGCTTATCTGCGGAGGAAGGGGCTTTTCAACAATAATCCCATGGACTGATGAGTCATGGTTAAGTTCTTCAAGCTGATTCAAAAAAATGTCTTCTTCGCACGAACTCTCCATCTGTACAAGTTTTACTGTTATTCCGCTCTTTTCTCCCTTTTTAATCTTTGATTTTATGTAAGAAAGTGTGGAAGGGTCGTCTCCTGCGAAAAGAGCCGCAATAACCGGACGCATCGCATGAATATCGTTTTTCAGCGATTCCAGCATCATATTCGAAATTGCGTTTCCGTCAATCTTTTGCATGTTTGAAGATCCTTTCTATTGAAAGAGCTTCTCCGGTCTCTGCGTCCACCTGAAAAAAGACCGCATTTACGGCAGTCATCTCTTTAGCCACCTCAAATCTCTGAGAGACCTGCAGCAGGGTGCGTCTTATAGCGCCCTCAGGCTCAAAGCCTATTATCGAATCCGTGCTTCCCGTAAGTCCAACGTCTGTTATGAAGGCGGTCTTGTTCTTTAAAATTCTTTCATCCGCCGTCTGGCAGTGAGTGTGGGTTCCTATCACAGCTGACACTCTTCCGTCAAGATAGTATGCGAAGGCCTGCTTTTCAGCCGTAGCCTCCGCATGAAAATCGACTATGACGATTTTTGTTTTTATTTTTTCAAGCAGTTCATCCATCTTTCTGAAAGGGCAGTCAAGCGGTTGCATGAATATCCTTCCGCAGAGATTGGCCACGCACACCTCAATATCCTTGACCCTGAATATATTATAGCCTCTTCCGGGAAGGGAAGGATGATAGTTTAGGGGTCGCATAATTCTCTCGTCTTTCAAGAGTTCTGCAAACTCCTTGTTGTCCCAGATATGATTTCCGCTGGTGAGTATGTCGACCCCGGATGCAAAGACCGCATCAACCGTTGATTTGGTCATTCCGAAACCGCCGGCAAGATTCTCTCCGTTTGCTATTATCAAATCGGGATTGTATTTCTCTTTCAGCTCTCGCATCTCCCTTGAAAGCGCATTTCTGCCTGCCTTGCCGATAATGTCGCCTATAAAGAGAAAGGAGAGTCTATTTTGCATAATCTATCGACCTTGTCTCTCTTATGACTGTCACCTTAATCTGTCCTGGATACTTCAGCTCCTGCTCTATTTTTCTTGCTATCTGCTGTGAAAGCTCGTCAGCCTCTGCGTCCGAAATCTGTTCAGGAACGGCGATCACGCGGATCTCTCTTCCAGCCTGTATTGCATACGCCTTCTCAACTCCGTTGAATCCGTTGGCAATCTCCTCAAGGTTTTCAAGTCTCTCTATGTAAGCTTCAAGAGTCTCCCTTCTAGCACCAGGCCTTGCTCCGGAAATCGAGTCAGCTGCCGCGACAAGTATTGAAACAAGGGTTTCTGCCTGAACATCCTCGTGATGGCTTTCGATTGAATTTATGACAATGTCGTTCTCTCCGTACTTTTTGGCAAGCTCGCTTCCTATTTTTGTATGTGTGCCTTCGAAATTCTGGTCAACAGCCTTACCTATGTCATGGAGAAGTCCTGCTCTTTTGGCAAGGTGGGCATTGTCAATATCAAGCTCGTCTGCCATCATCTTTGCAAGGTAGGCCACTTCCTTTGAATGCTGAAGAACGTTTTGCCCGTAGCTTGTGCGGTATTTGAGTCTTCCCAGCATTTTAACCAGTTCAGGATGCATGTTGGGTATGTTAAGCTCCACAAGAGTGTCCTCTCCGATATTCTTTATCGTCTCCTCCATCTGCTCCTGCGTTTTTTTGACCACCTCTTCTATCCTTGTCGGGTGTATTCTGCCGTCAGAAACAAGCTTGGAGAGTGCAAGACGGGCTATCTCTCTTCTTATGGGATCAAAGCCGGAGATCGTCACTGCATCCGGTGTATCGTCTATTATGACTTCTACTCCGGTTGCATTTTCGAATGTGCGAATATTGCGGCCTTCTCTTCCGATTATTCTTCCCTTCATTTCATCTGAGGGGAGTGAGACTACAGATACGGTCGATTCAACCACGTGGTCCGTAGCTGAGCGCTGAATCGCCATTGTGACTATCTCTTTCGCCTCTTTGGAAGCCTTCTGAAGCGCGTCTTCCTTCATCTGCTTTATCATATTTGCGGCAGAGAGTTTCGCCTCTGTCTCAAGGTTGAGCATGAGTATTTTCAAAGCTTCGTCCTTTGACATCTGAGCCATCTGCTCAAGCTTTGCATTCTGGTCTTCGATAAGTTTTGTCAGCCTGTCATTCTTGGCTTTGATGGTCTTTTCCTTGAGAAGAAGCTCTCTCTCTCTCTGAAGGAGGGATGTCTCCTTCTTTCTGACCATGTCATTCTTCTTTTCCAGATTCTTCTCTTTTTCTTCAAACGCCTGCTCTGAGTTTCTAAGGTCGTTCTTCCTTTCCCTCACCTGCTTTTCAAACAAATCCTGCTTCTTTGCGATCTCTTCTTTTGTTTCCAGCAGAGAGACCCTTTTAAGCGCCTCAGCCTCCCTTTTGGCTTCATCAAGTAATTTGCCTGACCTTTCATCGGCTTCCCTGAGCTTTACGCCTATGGATTTTTTTGCAAGGGCATAACCGATTATGTACCCGAGCACGCCGAGAAGTATGGTCACGAGGACTGCTATCAATGTCCAAATCTGTGCGTTCATACAATCTCCTTCAAAAAAATCCCCGCATGCACCGTGTGAAAGATTTGCTTGAGCCCTTAAAGTAAAGTGGGAATCTGCCGTCTTCTTTCTGTGACCCCGAAAAGGATTCCAATCCGAAAGACGGACTTCAACTCCCTTGATTAAGGTGTTGGTTCAGCAAACGCCATCATCACGCATGCCGCAGGGATGCATAAACTATTTTATCTTTTCAAGAATCTCGCTCAGGCGCTTCTCCATCTCCTTGTACCGCTTCTCAAGGGTGAGGTATTTGTCAACGATGTTCATGGCGGTTATGACCGCTATCTTTTCATACCTCTCTGCGCCCGCGTTTCTTGCAATGTCCTTCATTTCATCGGATAGATATTTTGCTATTGTTAAAGTGTACTCCTCATCCATGTCGGTCTGAATGAAAAAATCTTTTCCGAAGATATGTAATGTGACTTCCTTTATTTCTTTTTTCTCTTCCATAGTTTAAACATCCCGAAAAATCAAAGATCCTTAACTTTTCCGAGAAGTTCTTCCAGCTTTTTTATTGCAGTTTCGTCATTCTTTTCTTTGGAGGAGATGGCCTTTTTAAGTTCGGCGTTCTCTGCTTCAAGCTTCTCAATTCGGCTCTTCAGATCCGTCACGTACTGGTTGAGTTTTTCCAGTTTTTCAAGTATGTCCGCCATAATACCTCCGCTATTAATAGTAAATCATTTTTGCGAATTGTCAAGATTCAGATACTTCCTGAAACTCTCCGGCAGTTCGCTGCCGGCAATGACTCTTTCGGCGTTTGAAGTGAACATTGACGCCGCGCCCTTGTTTCCGAAATTATAAACCTGCATATGTTCTTTATTGACAAACATTTTCGCGATGTTGAATATCGGGATGTCCGCACAGTATAATATAGTGTCTTCATTTACCGCAGTGATGAAGACATTGTACTGCTTGTTGTTCAGGATGATTGTCTTCCAGTTTGTGGTGTCTATCTGTCCGGCCCACATGAACAGGTTTGATATAGGCGATTCAAAGATGAAGTTTCCGCTCTGCGGAATGAATTTGAAAGGCATTTCGGAATTGAACTGCACCACGAAAGTGTCTATTAGATAATTCTTTTCAAGCTTGTGGAATGTCTTTACCTTGAGGGTCTCTGATGATGATACATAATCAGTCTCGAGAAGCATTCCCTCTGAATTCAAATTCAGTATTGCAAACTTGACATGGAATGAATCATAGGGCGTCGAATCCTTGACATACTCCACATATTGCCCCTTAAGAAGAGGCATCGGAGTGAATGAAAGCCCTTTGCCGTTATTGTCAAAACAACCGGAAAGGACAACGATCAGGATAAGGCTAAACAGCCCTGCTGATTTCAACAAGCTGTTTGAATGCATCAGGCTGATGAATCGCTATTTCGGAAAGCTGTTTTCTGTCAAGAAGCACATTCGCTTTTTTGAGCCCGTTGATGAATTTTGAGTATGAAATGTCATGCTCTCTGCATGCGATGTTTATTCTGGTGACCCAGACCGATCTGTATTCGCTCTTCTTTTTCTTTCTGTCCCTGAATGCATAAACCAGCGCTTTAGTAGCCGCAGAACGCGCCGATTTGTAGCAATTTGATTTTTTACCGAATGAACCTTTCGCCCTCTCTATCCATTTTTTCCTCTTTGCTCTTGTCTGGGGCGAATTTTTTACTCTTGGCATTTTTCCTCCTATTTATGCTTGAAGCAATTCTTTAATTGTCTTGCTCTGCGTATCGCTCACAAGAGTGCCTTTTCTGAGCTTTCTCTTTCTTTTGTGAGTTTTTGTCGTCAGTATATGCGATTTGTACGCTTTTGCCCTTTTGACCTTGCCTTTGCCGGTCAATTTAAATCTCTTCGCTGCTGTCTTCTTCGTTTTGCGCTTCGGCATTTGTTTCCTCCTCGTTATTTGTCTTTTTTCTTGATCCGCCCTTAACGAAGGTGAATATCTGAAATATCCTTTTTCCTTCTATTTTGGCTTCCGTATCAGGGGCGGCCACGTCGCTGAGATTCTCTTTTATGTCTCCGAGAATCTTCATTCCGTCTTCGGCATGCTGGCTCTCACGGCCCCTGAACTTTATCACAAACTTGACCTTGTGTTTTTTCTCAAAAAATTTGCGCGCCTGGTCAAGCTTTATCTCAAGGTCATGCTCAAAAATGTTTGGTCTTATCTGTATTTCCTTTAATTCCGTCTGGTGCTGCTTCTTCTTGGCGGTCTTTTCTTTCTTTGTCATCTCGTACATGTATTTTCCGAAATCCATTATCCTCGCCACCGGCGGCACTGCGTTGGGGGCGATTTCAACCAGGTCCAGCTGCGCCTCCTGAGCCATTCTGAGCGCCGTGTCAACGGAGACGACTCCTAGCTGATTTCCTTCTTCGCCGAGAAGCCTCACTTCGCGGGCTCTTATCTGATTGTTGATTCGCACACTTTTAGCGTTAATAAAAACACCTCCTTTTAAAAATAAAAAAAGTGGCATAAACCACCATCTTCTCTTTATATTTGGCCTCTTTGCTTGCGCTGGAGGCGAGAAGCGGCAGTCTGCTTCTTCTTAATTTATGAGCGTATCATTAAAGAGCTTCAAAAACTCTTCAACGCTCATAGAACCTATGTCACCTTCGCCCTTCTTTCTTAAGCTGACCTTTCTCTCATCCTTCTCTTTCTTGCCGAGGATGAGCATAAAGGGCGTCTGGTTATTCTCCGCTTCGCGGATTTTGTAGCCGATCTTTTCATTTCTGAAATCTTCGGTTACACGGATTTTATTGTCCTTCAATATTTTACATATTTCTTTTGAATAGTCAACAGTCTCGTCGGTCACGCTTAGTATCGCCGCCTGAACGGGGGCAAGCCATAGAGGAAATTTTCCCGCATAATGTTCTATAAGTCCGCCTATGAATCTTTCGAGCGATCCCAAAAGAGCTCTGTGAACCATATAAACGTAATGCTCTTTGTTGTCTTCTCCTATGTAAGTCACATTGAATCTTCTCGGAAGGTTGAAGTCGAACTGGACTGTGGGCCCCTGCCACTTCCTTCCCAGCGCGTCCTCAAGCTTAATGTCTATCTTGGGTCCGTAGAAGACCGCCTCTCCCGGCATCTCTATGTAAGGAATATTCTTCTTTACCAGTATGTTCTTCAGCACATTCTGCGCGGTTTCCCATTCCTCGGCTGTTCCTGCATATTTAGCAGGGTTGTTCGGATCGCGCATGGAAAGCTCAACCGAGTATTTTTCATATCCGAATTTTTTAATGAGGTAGATTGCGAAATCATATACCTTCTCCACCTCTTCGGGAAGCTGTTCGGGCGTGCAGAAGACGTGTCCGTCGTCCTGAGTGAATCCTCTCACCCTTAAAAGTCCGTGCAGGGCTCCGCTTCTCTCATATCTGTAAACAGTACCGAGCTCAGCGTACTTTACAGGAAGGTCTCTGTATGAGTGGATCCTGGTCTTGTAAATCATTACGTGCCCCGGGCAGTTCATCGGTTTTAAGACATACTCTTCATCGTCTATCTTGAAGATGTACATGTTCACTTTGTAAAAATCGTAATGTCCGCTGGTTTTCCAGAGTTCTGCCCTCGCTATGTGGGGAGTTAAGACGAGGTCATATCCTCTCTTCAGGTGCTCTTCCTTCCAGAACC
>JAQVDU010000024.1 GCA_028698175.1 bacterium
TATTGTAGTTCAACGGATCATTATCGACGAAGACGGGCTTTGCGCCGGTCATTGCGACTGCCTCTGCCGTCGCGGTGAAAGTATTTACCGGCACTATAACCTCGTCATCCCTGCCTATTCCGAAAGAAAGAAGAGCGCAGTGAAGAGCGCTCGTTCCAGTGCTTGTCGCAACAAAGAACTTGGAACCGAGATATTCAGCAAACTTTTTCTCAAATTCCTCCACATATGGGCCGAGGGAAAAAGCCGTATTCTCACACACCTCTACGAGCTTTTTGTCCACTTCATTCTTGATTGAATGATACTGTTTTTTCAAATCGAGAAACGGTACGTTTAACATTTAACCTCCAATTTGTCTAGCCGTATATTTTATACTTATTTATATAAAAATCAAGTAAAAATAGTTGATATATATGTGTTTTAGTAAAAAAATACGATACATTTGCTTTTAAATGGTGAGGGGGCGGAGAAAACCGCCCCCCTATAAGATTATTTGGCCAGTTCCAAACGGATTATTTCTTCGATTTTTGCGTCAAGTTCAGAGGAGTATCCTGTAAAATTGGCTACTTTGTTGCCTTTCTTGTCAAAAATAAAGACGGATGGTATTCCGGAGACCTTATAAATTGAATTAAGGTCATTGTTGAAGCGCGCCATCGCATAGTTTATTTTTTCTTTTTGAACGAATGCCTCTATCTCCTCTTTTGTTTCGTTGACATTGACTCCGATAACCTTAAGCCCCTGGGACGAGTATGTTTCGTAAAGCTTCACATACAATGGGATAGAAGCCCTGCATGGTCCGCACCAAGTGGCCCAGAAATCAATAACTACGACGCTTCCCTCCATGTCTTTCAGTGAAAGAGTCTCTCCGTTCAATCCTTCCATCCATGTCTTTTCAAGGTATATATTGGATGAAGAGGTTTCCTGTTCTGAGCCGGCTTTCGGCGAAGGACTGCACGCCGCCGCCGCAAAGAGAACAGCAAAAACCAAAATCAAGAAAACATTTCTCTTCATGAAAGCCCCAGGAGAGAATCAATCCTAGCCTGATCGAAGCCAACGATTATGTTGCCGTCTATTTCGATCACAGGGACCCCCTGCTGTCCGCTCTTTTTAACCATCTCCATAGCCGCGTTTCTGTCAACAGCCACATTGATGTCTGTGTAGGCTATGTTCTTTGAAGAGAGATACTGCTTTGCCCTCACGCACCACGGGCATGTCGGCGTCGAATAAACCTTTACTACTGCCATTTTGTCCTCCTATTTGTTTTCTAAATATTTTTCAACCGAGTGCGCCGCAATCGCGCCGTCAGCTGCTGCGGTTATTACCTGTCTGAAATCTTTGACCCTCACGTCTCCTGCCGCATAAACCCCATCGAGATTGGTTTTTAAATTTTCATCTGTAGGTATGTATCCCTGCTCATTAAGCTTCAGCTCTTTTCCGAAAAATCCTGTCTTCGGACTGTATCCGATGTATACAAAGACGCCGTCTGCAGGTATGTCGATTTCGCTTCCGTCCTTAGCCACTTTTATCGTAACCGATTCGACTTTGTCGTTTCCATTGATGCTTTTTACAATCGCTCCCAGGTAGAACTTCGTCTTGGGATAGCTTTTTATTCTCTCCTGCAGAATTTTCTCCGCTGTAAGGTAGGGTAGGTCCTGAACGAAGGTTATGTCGTCAGAGAACCTTTGCATGAATATTCCCTCTTCTATCGCGGAGTTGCCGGCTCCGACTATAACGATTTTTTTGTCGCGGAACAGTGCGCCGTCGCATGTGGCGCAGTATGAGATTCCTTTTCCGTGAAACTTCTCTGACCCTTCGGCTTTAATCCTTCTCGGAGTGGCTCCTGTTGCTATTATGACGGATTTCGCCTTAATCACGGACGATGCAAGATGAATCTCTTTTTCTTCGCCTTCCAGTTTCGCCGATACAACGCTGTCGTATATTACTTCGGTTCCGAATTTTTTCGCCTGTTCTTCCATCATCATGGCAAGTTCTACTCCTCCAACGCCGTTTTTAAAGCCGGGATAATTCTCAAGATGCTCCGTTGTCGCAGACTGTCCTCCTGCAATCATCTCCTCGATTATTGCGGTTTTGATCCGCGCCCTGCCTGCATAAATGCCTGCTGTGAGGCCTGCCGGCCCGCCGCCAATTATCACAAGGTCAAAACTCTTGTTTTTTGTCTTTTCTTCCTGCTTTGCCATTTTCAGCTGAAGCATTTTTTCCTCACATTATTGCGTTTAAAATTTGCTTGAGATACTCCTCTTCCGGAAGAGCGCCTTCAAAGTGATGCTTCTCGTTTATCACGACTCTCGGAACCCCCTGAACCCCATAGGAATTCGCATACTCGTAAAACGTATTCGAATCTATCATGTCCGCCTTTATATTTTCATTCAGCATTGCAAATTTATGAGCGGTTCTGACTGCCGGAGGGCAGTAAGGGCATGTGTGCGTCACGAAGACCTGAAGGTGAACCGGAACATCTATAGATTTCACTTTTTCCACGAGAGATTCATCAACTGAGATGGTGTCATTGCCTATGTCCACAATGTCCTCCACCAGAGAAGAAAATTCATAACCGGCAGGAATGCCGTAATACTTTATTCCAAGGTCCTTGTCGGCTTTGAGAACAAGAGCGGGTCCGCGCTTGACACTGTATTCATCAGCTATGCTTTTGTCTTTTTCAAAGGAGTATTCGTGGGTCTTTATCTTATCCGACAGAGATTTGAGCTCTTCAAGTATCTCTTTAATATCGTTGCAGAAAGAGCAGAAATTCTTCTCCTCGGTCGTGAAAAGCATTATATTCACGTCCCGCTTCATTCCGGTGAAGAGACCTTTGAGGTATTCTCTGTCTTCATTTGATAAAAGTGCCATTTTTTACTCCTTTTCAATCAGTTTGAATATGTTTTTTTTCAAGGCCGAAAGCTCTTCCGGGCTTAAATTCTCTCTGCTACTTTTGCAGAGCATGAACATCTCTTTCATTTTATCGTATTCGTTTCTGCAGGAATCACACTCTCTCAGGTGTTTCTCTATCTCCCTGCAGCAGACTTCGCTCTCCTCTCTGTCAATATATCCGCATAGCTTCTTTATTACGGTTATGCAGTCTTTGTTTTCAGTCATCAAGCATCCTTTTGAAGAGCATCCTCGCTCTGTGGAGGCGGGCTTTTACCCCGCCCTCTGTTATCTTGGTTATTTCAGAAATCTCCTTGAGGGAGAGGCCGTCGACGTCCTTCATGACCAAAACCTCTCTGAACGTTTCGGGTAGCTTTGAAAGAGCGTTATTGACTCTCTTTTTCACAGATTCTCTCTCTCTCTCTTCATTTACGTCTGGAATCTGCCTTTCGCTGTCTATTATGTCAAGGTCAAGAAAGAGATGCCTCTTTTCCTTTCTGAAACGCTCTCTCGCCTCGTTCAGGGCAATAGCGGCAATGTAAGTGTAGAGGCTGGACTCTCCCTTGAATGCAGGAGCCGCGTTATATGCCTTTAAAAAGGAATTCTGAAGTATGTCCTTTGCATCATCCCTGTTTAAAACCATTTTGTATATAAGATTGTAGAGTCTGTCAGAATACTCTTCAACAATCTGAGCGAAGACTTCTTTTTCCTGCTTTCTGAAACTTTCAATGAACTCTTTACTGTTTAGATGCATGATTTGCCAAAAGGTTTCAATAAAATATCGTATAGTATCCGGTTTTTCGTTTTTTAAACCAGGAATCGCCGAGATTGTCTATCACTACCCCCCTTGAAGACGAGGCATGTATGAACTTATTGGATCCGATGAGAATGCCCACGTGCTTCGGGTCCTTGAATGTGACAATGTCCCCTATGGAGGGTTTATCTGTCTTTCTGAATGCCGACTGCATCTCTGTCACTGTGCGCGGAATGTCAAATCCGTTCTTCCTGTAAATGTACTGGGTAAAGCCTGAGCAGTCAAAGCCGGAAGAAGAGGTTCCTCCGTACTTGTATGGCGTGCCGATGCATTTTTTTGCGTCATTTACGATTGACTGCCTCAGAGAGTTCACCTTGTTTTTGGCCGGCGATACGCAGGAGGTAAGAATAACCGGGAAAAGAAGAAGCATAAGAATCGTTTTTCTCATTAAAAAATCTTAACATAACCTTTATTTAAAAGCAAGAAAGAAGGACTGGTTTCTATTGAAAAATATTCCCGTAAATGTATAATTGCTTGCATGGCTGACATAATCTACACGGCTATTTACATTTTTGCGTTTTTGTTTACCGGAGTATCTGCGGCTTTCTTTATAAACAAGAGAATGCCGCAGGATAGTTTTTTGAATTTGTTGAATCTTCTCATCCTCTCCCTGTCCCTCCCGGCGCTTCTTTTTCTGATGCTTTTTAAATTTTTTTCGCAAAACGGAATAGTTGAAGATTTTTTTCTGACAGGCCTTTATACACTCATTGTTCTTTCTTCGGCAATCCTCTCGGTCTTCATTCTGAAATTCACCGTAAAAAAGAATGATTTTAAAACAGCTGCGCTTATGCTTCTTTTTCCAAACGTTTTCGTTTTCCCCCTTATATTAATCTATGGAGAGCTCGGGTTGAACCATTCATGCGCATTCGTTTTTGCATTGTTCTCGATATTCTTCATTCCCGTCGGTTTCGTTTCATCGACACTCGTCAAAAAAAGAGATGCTTTTATTAAAGGCGCAAAGAGAAGGTTTCTTCCTCTTATATTTTCACAGCTCGTCGGATTAATTTTTGCGGCATTTTCTTTCCAGGAGCGCCTTCCCTGGTTTGTCACTGCTCAGGTTGAGACTCTTGCTTTGCTGACCTTGCCGCTTTTTATGCTTTTTCTCGGCGCATCTCTTCTGAGGGCTTTCAAGTTCCTTGGCAAGGAAAACTATCAGTCGATTTTTATTTTCATTCTTCTGAAGCAGGTTCTGATGCCTCTTGTCGTATTTATTTTCATATACGTATTCAATGTCGAGTACAGATTCGGAGCAGTCATGATTCTTCTCTCCTCATCACCCGCCTCTTCAATGATTTCTTCCGCGGGAGAAGAGAAATTGGAGGCGCAGTTGTTCTTCTGGTCGACTGCGGCAACAGTCATTTTGATGCCACTGTCATTTAATCTGCTGGGCAAACTTTACTGATGCGTTGTCTCTTGATTAAGTTGTTTAAATCCGTAAAATATCTTTTATGATAGATATACATTCGCACCTTCTCTACGGACTCGACGACGGCGCAGAGACGATTGAAGAGACTTTGGCAATGCTGCGCGTTGCGTCTCAGTCGGGAACAAAGGAACTTCTCTTCACCCCTCACATTGCCGAAGAATTCATCTATGACATTGATACCGCTGTATTCAGATTCAAGGAAGTGAGGAAAAGAGCGGCCGAAGAAAAAATCGAAATCAAGCTTCACCTCGGCTTTGAAGTGCGCTTAGACAAAGAGCTTTTTTCAAAGCATGAGTTCGACATGAACAGGCTGACAGTGAACAATCAGGGCAAATATCTTCTTCTTGAGTTTCCCTTTCTTGACATTCCATCGTATTACAAAGAAATAATCAAGTATCTCACGTCCGCAGATATAACGCCCATCATAGTCCATCCGCTCAGAAACAGCAGAATCCTCCAGAATCCCTCTATTTTAAAGGAGCTTTACTCAACGGGCTGCCTTATGCAGTTCAATGCGGATGACACTCGGGACGGCCGGCTGTCTTCCATCCTTTTACGCCTCTTAAGGCAGAATCTTGTTCACTTCATAGCTTCTGACGCTCATTCAATAGACCTTCGCCCGCCGGTTCTCGCCAATGCATACAGATTCATCGAAAAGAAAGCCGATAGAAGGGATGCGGAAAGAATCTTTTGTGAAAACCCGGCAAGAGTTGTTTCCGGAGAGATAATCGATGAAGAGGACTTGCAAAGGAACGGTTTTTTTGATAGAATTAAGGATATTTTTAACAGATAGGTGAAAAATGGAATTTCTCTACGAACTTTTGAATGAAAATCTCATCCGCTCGGATTTGAAGTCTGCCAGCAAGGATGAAGTGCTGAACGAGCTGGCTGACATACTCGTTGCAAATGAAATCATAACAGATAAAATCTCCCTCATGGACAAACTTGTCGAAAGAGAGAAGATAGAGACAACCGGAGTGGGGCATGCAATAGCTATACCCCATGCCAGGACTGAGGCTGTAAACGGTCTGGCTCTCTGCTTCGGAGTTTCACGCGAGGGAATTGATTATGACGCCCTGGACGGAAAACCCGTAAATATTTTCTTTCTCATTGTTTCAAATGAAGAGAATAAAAACAGATACATTCAGCTTCTCGCAAGAATATCAAGAATCTGCAGAAAGGATTCTTTCAGAGAAAAAATTTTAAACAGCGAATCTGAAAAAGAGATACTTGCGATATTCAAAGAAGAAGAAAAGTTTTAAATGCCCTTTTTTGACATAGCTGTTATAGGCGGAGGCCATGCAGGCATTGAAGCTTCATTCATTGGAGCCAGCCTCGGGCTCAAAATAGCATTCATCACAGCCGATAAAAACAAACTCGGATACCCGTCCTGCAATCCTTCCATAGGTGGAATAGCAAAGAGCCATCTTGTCTTTGAGCTTGACGTTTTCGGGGCAATGATGCCTCAAACCACTGATAAAACCTCTATTCACAGCAAGCTTCTCAATTCAAGCAAAGGGCCTGCCGTCTGGTCGCTCCGCTCTCAGATTGATTCAACCGGCTACCCTAAAGAGGCGGCGAGAAGAATCTCATCGTTTCCAAACATTGAACTTATTGAGGATGAAGCTGTTAATGTGGCTGTTAAAGAAAACAGAGCCGTAGGAGTAGTGTGCGAAAAGAGAGGACTTATTGAGGCGAAGGGTATTGTCTTGGCAACCGGAACGTTTCTAAACGGTGTTATTTTTATAGGCAGAGATAGCTTTAAAGCTGGAAGGTTCGGCGAACCCTCTTCAGTGAAGATTTCGGAATCTCTTGTAAAAATGAACATCGGGTTGATGCGCCTGAAGACAGGCACTCCGGCAAGGGCTTACAGAAACTCCATAGATTTTTCGAAGCTTGAAGTTCAGGATGGAGAGGATGATGCCGGATCGTTTTCGATTCTTTCCAAAGATGCTGCCAATAATGTTGAAAAGTGCTTCATAGGACGCACAAACACTTTGACTCATGAAATAATAAGGAAAAATCTTCACTTGTCAGCTCTTTATTCTGGCCTTATCACCGGAGTGGGACCGAAGTACTGCCCGTCAATTGAGGATAAAGTCGTCAGATTTGAAGGCAGAGATTCGCACAATGTCTTCATAGAGCCGATGGGAAAAGACAGCGAACTTGTTTACATAAACGGCACTTCATCTTCACTTCCCGAGGAGGTGCAGTATGAGTTTTTGCGCACTATAAATGGTCTTGAAAGAATAAAGTTCAGCCAGCCGGGTTACGCGATAGAGTATGATGCAATAAAATCACGACAATTAAAACCCACTCTCGAGACAAAGAGAATAGAAAACCTCTTCATGGCAGGGCAGATTAACGGCACGAGCGGCTATGAGGAGGCCGCAAGCCAGGGATTTGTCGCCGGCCTAAACTGCGCGCTTAAAGCGCTCGGCAGGGAGGAAATTATTTTCGACAGATACACGAGCTATATCGGAGTTCTGACAGACGACATAACAAAAAAAGAGATAAAGGACCCTTACAGATTGTTCACTTCGCGAGCTGAAAATCGTCTCGCATTAAGACAGGACAACAATTTCATAAGACTCCTGAAGAGCGCAGAAAGAATAAACCTGATGAACGATTCAGTCAATGAGTACAAAAAACTCTATGAAGAATATTCGTCCATGTCCAATAATTTTTTTGACGACGAGGGATTTCTGCGTCAGAAACACAGGGAACTGAATGACCCTTCGCGCTCATTTGAGGATTTCAGGAAGATCTTTCCTCAGAATTCAAGGCGTGCGGCTCTGGCGCTCTATTCTGAAATCAAATATGCGGGTTACATAGAAAGGTACAGAAAAGTAACCAGGCGCATTCTTGAATGCGGCGATCTTTCAATCAAGAATAAAGAATTGCTTTTATCTTCAGCTATAGTTTCAAAGGAGGCAAAGGAAATTCTGACGGATGACAGGATTGAAAAAATTAAAGACCTTTACGGAAGAATTGATCCCTCCGACATTGAAAATATTGTCTTTGTCATAAAAAAGAGAGTTTAGTGGCCGCAGGAGCAGTTGTCATCGCACTTGTGCTTAGCACAGGTTTTTGAAGAATCAATCTTTTTATCAGACCCCTTCTTTTTATAATCATTCTCGTAAAAACCCTCGCCCTTGAAAATAATGTTGCTGTTTGCGCTCATCTGCTTTGACGCCTTTGATTCGCATTTGGGGCATTTGACAACCGGGTTTTCAGACATTTTATGGAAAACGTTGAATACTGTTTTGCATTTAGAACACACGTAATCGTAATTAGGCATATTTCTCCAAAGAGCGGGCGGGTCAGAAGACCCGCCCTTTATCTTTTATCGATTAATACATTCCGCCGTAGCCGCCTCCTGCAGGTGGCATCGGAGGCATCTTCTCTTCTTCTTTTTTCTCTGCTATCATGCACTCTGTCGTAAGAAGCAGTGATGCTATTGATGCGGCATTCTGAAGAGCCGTTCTTGATACCTTTGTCGGATCAATGACTCCCGCTTCATACATATCCTCTATTTTGCCGGATATGACGTTGAAGCCCTCCGTCTTCTTTGCGCTCTTCACGCTGTTCATTATGACTGCATCCTCTTCGCCGGCATTTCTTACTATCATTCTGATGGGCTCTTCAAGTGCCTTCTTGATTATTTCAGTGCCTATCTTTTCATCCTCGTTGACGCACTCTATCTTGTCTATCACTTTGAGGGTTCTAAGATATGCCGTTCCGCCTCCGGGGACTATTCCCTCTTCAACTGCGGCTTTAGTCGCATGAAGGGCATCTTCCACTCTTGCCTTTTTCTCCTTCATTTCGACCTCTGTCGGGGCTCCGACGTTGATAACTGCAACTCCGCCTGAAAGTTTTGCAAGGCGCTCCTGAAGCTTCTCTTTTTCATAGTCGCTCGTTGTCTCGGTTATCTGTCTCTTTATCTGAGATATTCTCGCGTCAATGTCTCCTTTCTTGCCCTTTCCGTCAACTATTGTCGTATTCTCTTTGTCTATTGTCACCTTGTCTGCCGTACCGAGGTCCTTCAGCTGTGCTGACTCAAGCTTCATTCCCTGCTCCTCTGCTATGACCTTTCCGCCTGTCACAATTGCAAGGTCCTGAAGCATCTCCTTCCTTCTGTCTCCGTATCCCGGCGCCTTGACTGCGCATGACATTAGAGTGCCCTTGAGCCTGTTGACGACCAATGTGGTGAGAGGCTCGCCCTCTACATCCTCTGCTATTATAAGAAGCGGTCTTCCTGCCTGAGCAACCTGCTCGAGTATGGGAAGAACCTCTTTCATGTTTGAAATCTTCTTGTCTGTAATGAGAATGTATGGCTTCTCAAGGTCCACTATCATCTTCTCAACGTTTGTCGCAAAGTAAGGTGAGAGATATCCTCTGTCAAACTGCATTCCCTCTACAAAGTCGAGCTCCATTTTGTTTGATTTGCCCTCTTCGACTGTTATGACTCCGTCTTTTCCCGCCTTGTCCATAGCCTCAGCTATTATGTCTCCGATTGAAGAATCATTGTTTGCTGAGATTGATGCAACCTGCGCTATCTCCTTCTTGTCTTTCGTCTCTTTTGACATTTTCTTCAACTCATCAATGACCGCCTCTACCGCTTTGTCAATTCCTCTCTTGATGAGAATCGGGTTTCTTCCTGCGGTGACGTTCTTGAGGCCTTCTCTGTATATTGCCTGAGCAAGAACGGTAGCAGTCGTCGTTCCGTCTCCTGCGACGTCTGACGTCTTTGACGCCACTTCTCTGACCATCTGGGCGCCCATATTTTCAAATGCGTCCTCAAGGTCTATCTCCTTAGCCACAGTGACTCCGTCTTTTGTTATGGTAGGGGCTCCGAATTTTTTTTCAATTGCCACGTTTCTTCCCTTTGGTCCCAAAGTCACCTTAACCGCGTCTGCAAGCTTGTTCACGCCTTCAAGAATCTTCTTGCGCGCTTCATCGCTGTAAAGAATCTCTTTCGATGCCATTATTACCTCCGTTATTTATTTACTATTGCTAGAATGTCTGTTGCGTCCATGATGAGATACTCTTCTCCGTTTATCTCAATCTCTGTGCCTGAGTATTTGCCGAAAAGAACTATGTCTCCGGATTTGACGTCTGCGTCTTTTCCGTCAATCTTCTTTGATGCGGCAATTACTTCACCCTGCTGAGGTTTCTCTTTTGCAGTGTCAGGAATGATTATGGAACCCTTCTTGACTTCTTTCTCTTCCAGCCTCTTGATTAGCACTTTGCCATTGAGCGGCTGAATTTTAATCTCCTTCTGAGCCATAAAAATACCTCCTTTATAATTACTTTATGTTATTTTTTTTACCCGTAAATCGTGCTATAATTTAACTGATAAATAGATTTTGTCAAGCCCTTTCCTTCACATTGTCTATAACAGATTATTTTACCGTAACTTAATATGGGGACGGTGCTTGGCATTTATGGCATTTTTATTTTTTACATTTTAATACTGTTTGTCTTTTCAAAAACTATAAACCATACTCCGTCCCTAAAGATAACTATTTGTTTTTCCGATGGATGGGGCAGGAGGAGCAGGTCAGAGTTTCATTCTTTTCAACTCTCACCTTCACACCCTTCTTTTCTGCATATTTAAGTATATACATCAGCATATCACGGTCGATATTAAACTTAACCAATACTTCATTTATTGTGATCATCTTCTCTTTTTTAATAAATTCAATAATCTCTTCAAACATTTTCAGTCTTTTTTTGATTTTTTTATATTTTCTTTTATTCTGAATTTTACAATTTTCGCAATCAGTTTTAGCGGGATAGGTTTATTTAATGGAAACTGCACCGATCCTTTTGCATATTTATATTTGGAAATCTCTTTCTTGAATTCCTCTATTCCTGATGATGTGGGATAAAAACCTATGTGATTTTCGTAAGCGGCGAAATAGACCAATATTCCGTTTTGTTTATATGAAGGCATTTTATAACTTATTGTCTCTTCCGCATCCGGAGCGGCCGCTTTAATTGTCTGCCTTATAGATTCTAATATGTTTCTCGTATTCTTTGGAAAGAGAGAAATGTACTCTTCAACTGTTTTTAATATTTTCACTCTATATTTTTTTCTAGTTTTCATCTTGATTCTTTCTTTTTGTATTTAATCAAGAGAAAATCAGAATATAAGAACTTTCTTCTTCTCTTTTATTATTGACATTTCAGCTCTTATAAAATATATTCCTGCTTTCTTGATAAATTGCTTCATATTAATTTTTCCTGACTCTGTTTTCAATGCTTCAGTCATTGTCATAATCTCCCTTCCGCTTATATCGTAAACTGTGATTTCAATATTCCCTTTTTTTAAATTCGAATAGACAATTTCACTTCCGTTTATCTCCAAATATTCATTCCTTATCTCTTTCGGTTTAATGTCGTCATTTTCAATCAAAGACAAAATCTCACTCTCTCCGCTTAATCCTATTTTATGATATATAGCATAAATATCATTTGAATATACAAATGCTGTATCTGAAAATTTTCCTGCTGAATCAGGGAAAAACTTGAATACAATATATCCTGTATCTGACGGACTTATATTTATTGGAAGAGAACCTATAACACTGAATGCCCTACTCAGCCCTTTTACAGAATCTACTGTTAAAACATCTCCGCCTGTATTTATCACAGCATGTGTCTCTATAAGAGAATCATTCTTTGTTATTGTTCCGAAATCATGAGCTCCGTCTGTTGTGAGCTCCTGCTTCACTTCTCCGAATTTTATCCGGTTATACCCGCAGGCATAGGTTGAGCCGTACAGGTAGTTCCTTATTCCAAATCCTGCGCCAAATGGGAAAATATCCATTGTGTCTACAAATACAGGATTCTCAGGATTTGAAACATCATAGACTACATTTCTTGGTGCATCAGGTGTATAGTCTCCCAAAAAAGAACATACCAGATAATCATTAACAAATATCAGATTACCCGAGTCCGGATATTTATTATCCAGAACTGAGATTGTCCAAATTTTTTTAATGCTATCCGGTTTTGAAAAGTCATAGCAATATATTGAACACTCAATCATTGAACCGTCAAAGTAAGAGTCAAACAGATAGTGTTTTTTCGTTGGCATTTTTTTAGGAACTTGTTCGTAATCATATATTGATCGAACAGAACTTTTGATTATAGGATGTCTTAAATTTGTGATATCGTATAGATGTATTGAGTAATTTACTTTTAACAATAACAAACTATCTACAATTGAGTAACCATAAAAATATGATGTGAGCTCTTCTAGCTCTTCTATCTCTTCAACTAAATTAATTTTATTGAGAGAATCCACATGATAAAGAGACCATCCCCCGTCATTCATATAGAAATAATCATCAAATGGAATCGCAAATAATGAACCATAGATTTCATCCGCCACATTAAAATCAGAATCAAGGAGAATCATCTTAAATGATGTCTCCAGCAAATAATTATCTCCTAAGGGATATACATTGTATATTTCACCATAATCCAAAAAATTCGAAATCTCATGGTACTTAAAAGTGTCCTCATCTATATTGATGTTTGTTGTATATAATCCAAATAAAGAGGGAGAAATAAAAACAGAATCCTTAATTAAGGGTTGTTGTAAGTATTTTCCGCCGGAATATTTGTTTCCCGTGGAATGCTTTTCGATTCTGCTAAATGGCTTACATATAGAATCCAGATAGAGTCCGTTACCGGCTGAACTGTAATAGATTTTGTCATCCTTAAAATTAACTGCAGTAAGTTTTTTTAATAATTTTTGACCTACACTGTGCGGATTTGTTATTATGCCTTTAAAGACAACATTGAATGGATTTGTGAAATCATAGACTCTTATTTCAAAATCGTTTTCTTCTCCATATACATGATTTATAAATATCAAACTGTCTCCGGTGCACACACAAACCTCTGATTTTCCTGGATTATACTCGAAAACAGTTAAAGTATCAACTAAGGCGGGAGAATTAGTATTTTTAAAATTATAAATACAAAGTATTTTGTCAGAATCATAGTATTGCACAATTCCGAGAGTCTCGTCTATCATCTCAACATTTTCAAAGTACATATTATCAGAAAAAGTTGTTCTCTTGATATTATAAATATCAGCAAATGTCCATTTGGGGAAAACAATTGTATCTATGATAGATAATCTCTCTGCGCCCATATCTTCAGATTCTGAAGTGTATTCCGAAACAAAAACCGGATTTCGAATATCTGATATATTAAATGCTTTTAAAGTATCTTCTCCCCAATATTTTCCATTTGCCAAACCAAAAAGAATAGTGTCGCTTATTGCAAAGACTCTTCTTAGGTTGATATTTGTTATCTTTATCAGATTTAACGGGTCTTTTGCATTGAATACTTCAATACCCTTTTGATAAGCATAGGAAATGAATATAAGCGAGTCCTGAAGCTGAATGTCATATAGAACATCATTGAAGTATATCCTGTTTATCAAATTGAAACTATTTGATGAAACATCATAAATCTCCAGTGCATTCCCGGCTACCGCAAAGAGAGTATCCCCTCTGAGTTCGAGATCTCCGCTCTCTCCAGGGATCGTTTGGTATTCCATGGAAATCTGACCAGCCAATATTATAGAAATACAAACTATTGTGACAATTACACTTACTTTTAATGCTGTAAAATGAATTCTATATCCCGTCTCTAATCTCATAATAGTAATTTTACTGAAAAAAACACTCCGAGTCAATATACTCAGAGATTTGTCTGCTTCACCTCAGGCAATGTTGAAAAATATAATATAAACTGCTATACTGAACTAGTAAGTTTTGTCACTTTACAAAGGAGAGATAATGAAAAAAGTTTTTTTGTGTGCAATTGTAATTCTTTTTATCTGTTCATTTGCGTCAGGTGAGACATTGAAGAGTTTATTCTTCGGCAATCCTGTAGCAGACATGACGGAACCGGCGAGAAAAATTAATGAGCTTTGCCTGTTTAATAACCGCCTTTATATCGGATACGGGGACTATGGAGTCAATACGGGGCCTACGGATGTCATCTATTATGATTTCGGCACAAAAACATGGAATAAAGAATTTACTGTTGATGATGAGGCGATTGTTTTGTACAGAATAATCGATAATAAACTCTTCATTCCGGGAGTTGACGCATGCGAGAAAGAGAATGAATGGGATTTCGGAAATTATTATGAATTGACGGATGCGGGATGGAAAAAACACCGCACTGTTCCGTCCGCCGTTCATGTATTTGATATAGCCAAAAAGGATTCAACAATTTACCTTGCAACAGGCGAGGTGATATACAATGATTCACTCTTTATTGCTCCGGGAGCGGTGATGGTATCAAGAAACGGCGGAGAGAGTTTTAATTTCAGCTATACTTCGCCTTCTGATGAAAACCTTGTTTATAGAATCAAGTCACTTGCGGTCTTTCAGGGGAAAATCTATGCATTTCCATACGGCTATTCATTCTATATGAAGGATGATATACCGTCAGAGTATCTTCAGTATTACGGCGACCCTTACACTGAGGATGGAGTGGATTATTATCTTACTCTTGAACCGAATCTGCTCGGAGGAGCCGACTTTTTGGTCTTTGATAAAAACAAGTGGAAGGGAGAAGATATAATTTTTGATGAGAAACTATGCAATATAAATGGCTATGCTTTCAAAGACAAACTTCTCCTCACATGCACATTTGGAGATTATGTTTCATCTCCGTTAGCGTATGTCAAAAAGCATCAAAAGATGCCTGCAAATACGAGAAGCGCAATGTATGTCTATGACGGAAAGAAGAATGTGAAACTCAATTTTTCGTATGACATAGTGGTCGACGTGCTTGTCAAAGAATCTGTGCTGTACTTGCTTTACCTCAAAGGCGGACGGTATTCAATCATGGCGACCTCTGATTTTTCCAACTGGGCTTTTTATGACCTGCCTGACGAAATACATGACCCTCTCTCACTTGAGGTTGAAGATGTTTTTTTCTACGTGGGAACGGAATCAGGAGTTATTTTCGAGCTACGCAGGTGACTTTTAAAAAACAATTCCGAATATAATTCGCGCCAGAAAAGAGATTCCATAGGCGAGGAGAATCGAGTATGCTATCAAACCGAACAGGAATCTCCACGATTTTGTCTCCTCCTTTATCACGACTGCCGTAGCTATGCAGGGTATGTAAATCATCATGAAGAGAAGAAAAGTGAATCCGTTTTGACTTGTCCAGTGCGATGATATGTAACCTGTAAGCGGATCCGCATTGTAAAGAACGGAGAGTGTTGATATAACCGACTCTTTCGCGAAGAAACCCGTGATGAGAGAGACTGTCATCTCCGTGTCAAAACCGAGGGGTCTGAAGAGGGGATTCAGAAAATGACCTATGTAATCTATCGCGCCGCCTCTGTTGCCGAGAGGAAAATAGGAAGCGAAAAAAATTATTATTGAAATAAAGAATATGAGAGTTCCCGCTTTTTTGAGAAAATCCTCAATCTTAAAATACGAATTGACGAGAAGATGCTTTAAATTAGGCGCTTTGTAATCGGGCAGCTCCATTATCAATCCTTCGCTTCTCTCCCTGTAAAAGAATTTTCCGAAGATCAATCCGGAAAGAACAGCCATCATAATAGACAAAATAAACAAAGTAAAAATGTAAAGCGGAGCAGAGGAACCGAATACAGCCCCGGAGAGAAGTATTATGACTGTAAGACGCGAAGAGCAGGGAATAAACGGAATCAGAAGTATTGTTTTGATTCTGTCAGAGCGGGTTTCAAGTGTGCGGGCCGCAAGCACCGCAGGAACTGAACATCCGAATCCCATTATTACGGGTATGAAAGATTTTCCGTGAAGGCCCATTTTGTGCATGTGTTTGTCCATTACAAATGCAATACGCGCCATATATCCGGTGTCTTCAAGAATCTGAAGAAGAAAAAACATTATGAATATGTATGGAATGAGGGTCAGGACCGACCCCACTCCTCCGATTATTCCTATCGTTAAAAAGTCAGAGATAAATTTTGATGAAACGTGTCCGGAAACGAACAGGGAAAGATTGTGGAATACCAACTCGAGAAAATTGTTGATATGGCCGCCGACATTGAAAGTGAGAAAAAATATCATCAGAAACAAAGCAAGAAAAATCGGTATCGCGAAGTATCTGCTCAAAAATACATTGTCAAGCTGCTCAGTCATTGGTATATAACTCAGCCTTCCCTTTGTGACGACCTCTCCGCTTATCCCTCTGCTTATCGAATATAGCCAGTCAACAACCTTAAAACTGCTCTTTTCATCAGAGGAAATCATACCCTCAATCTCGCCCAGCCTGCTTTCACAGAGGATTTTTTTCATTCTCTCCTTTATTTCTTCGTCATCTTCTATAAGCTTCAGGGAAAAGAAAGAGGAGAATTTTTCGGTCTCTCTCCAGGAGGAGAGAATTGACGCAATAGTGTTTATTTTTTTGAATATCGGATTGTCATACTCTATTCCTATTTTGTTTTTCGGAGAAACTTCCTCTGCAAGCATTCTCGATATCTCTCTTTTCAGTGAGTCGAGCCCCTCCTCAGTTCTTCCGGAACCGAGGATTACTCTTTCGCCCAAGAGCTCCGAAAGGCGGTTTGTCTCTATCTCGATGTTTTTGCGCTTGACAACGTCTGACATGTTGATGAAATATATAACCGGAAGCTTCATGAAGAGAAGCTGTATGGATAAAAATAATGAACGCTCCATAGCTGTTCCGTCAAGAACATTTATTACAAGGTCAACTTTTTCATCCAGAAGATATGAGCGGGTCACAGCTTCGTCCGGCGTAAGTGGAGTTAGTCCGTAAACTCCCGGCAAATCGATAATATTTACTTCATCATTGCCGAGATTGGCTCTTCCCTCTTTCTTTTCAACTGTAACCCCCGGCCAGTTGCCAACAGTCTGATTCATTCCGGTGAGAAAATTGAAAATAGTTGATTTGCCGGAATTCGGCTGGCCGACAATCGCTATATTATGCATAGGAGACATTTATGCGAGAAGCCACTCCTCTGCCTATTACAATCCTGCATCCGTCCTGTTCAATTATTACAGGACCGCTCTTGTCGTTTCTTACAACTTTCATCAAACTGTCAGTCGTAAGCCCCATTCTGTTTATTCTTGAACAGACATTGTGTCCCCCGCACACTTCAAGGAGTTTTACGGTTCTTCCGGCGCTTATTTCTGAGAGTGTCATTTTTTCTCCTTTAAGAGAGACTCTTTTATTTTATTGTTTATGTTTTTGGAGACCGCATCCATTCTTTTGATCACCTTTTCAGGGACTACATGTTCGATTTTGCACGCAATCGCGTTTGCCTCCGAATAATCAAGTTCAAAAAGAGAGATGAGGAATTGTCTTATAGAGCTGTGTTTTGTGTACAGCTTCTTTGCTATTGTTTTTCCTTCACTTGTAAGCTCTATGTATCCGTATTTTTCCTGAGTAATCAGAGAGTTGTTTCTTAAAATCCCAAGAGCGCTCACGATTGACGGTTTTGAAACGCCGAGAAGATTCATTATGTCAGTCACCCTGCAAACAGGGCTCTTATCCAGGACAATGTATATTGCCTCAATGTAATCTTCAAGACTGGCCGTCAGTTTGTTCATTAATCCTCACTTTGTTAGTTTAAACTAATTTTAATCAAATTCTTAAAAAAGTCAATACCCAGCGGCTAAGCTCTCGCGGTAAGGGGAAAGGAGAAGAGGGATGGAAATAAGGGTGAGGCGGAGAGGTAAAAGAGGGGATTGAGAGAGGAGATTTCTATATCAGGGGAGTTGAGAATCTTTAAGTCCGGAGTAAAGTAAAGCTGTACCTTTTTCGTTGTTTTATCGCTCAAAAAAGCAATTATATTGATTATATCAATTTTTTGAGGTGATAATATGTCATATAAATGTAAAATATCATCTTTCAGTTCATACGACACAATCGCATTAGCCTCCGGAATCCGATAAATCTTATCTCTAAGTGAGTATGTGCAATACCACAATCTTATTGCTGAATCATCGGCAGAATCGAATACGTCAGAGAGAGGAATGCGCCTCTCTGCGAAATCCTTTATCATTTTCGAGTCATCGGAATTGTCAATCTCCATCTTTCTCTTTTCACACCCCTTTAAGTATGGCATTTTTTTAAGCGTTATTGCATTATCATTAATAAGAGTGAAGCCCATTCTTCTGTAAAAATCAAGTTCCCTCTCCTCGGGAAAGAGAAAGATATCCTCTCCTCTCTCCTTAGCTGTTTCAATTGCTCTTTTCATAAGGTTCGTCGCAAGCCCCTGCCCCCGTCTCTCCTTCTTCGTCATCACAGTTCCAATCTGGCAGCATCTGCGCTCTTCGCCGTTTATCAGAAGTTTGACCCGATTCATTGAGACATTTGAGATAATCTCCCCTCTCTCTTCAAATGAGAGCGGGATGTAACTGTCGCTCCACCATCCCCTCGAATGCCACTCCTCAAAATCTATTCCGAAGGTATCGTGGGCAAGTCTGTTGAATGATTTTCTGAGCTCTTCATTCTCCCTATATCCGGTCACAAACTTCATCTTTTTCAATTCTTCAGCCTCTTTGATATTGCATCTGCTGCAACCAGTGCTGAAGCCCATGCGAAGTGAAGGTTATACCCTCCGCTCTTTCCGTCAACGTCGAGAATCTCTCCCGTAAAGAAGATTCCCATCTCCTTTTCGGACTCCATTGTATCTGGCGAGACCTCATCTGTAGCCACTCCGCCGGCCATAACCTGAGCATTCCTGAATCCGTTTGTATCCTTTACTTTAAATCTGAAATCATGCAGCTTTTCGGATATTCTCTCTCCCTCGTCATCCGTAAGCGAAGATATCTGCCTTGAGAGGTCTATTCCGGACGATTTGAGCACTGCCATCCCCACCCTCTTGTTTATCCATCCGTTCAGAAGATTCTCGGCTTTTCTTTTTCCGATGCTCTCCATGCGCCTCTTGAGAATGGATTTGGTTTCATTCAAAGTCTCGTCCGGCAAAAGGTCTACTGACAGTTCAACCTTCTTTCCCTGCATAAGGAAGAGTGATGCCTCCCTGCTGATGTTTAAAACTGCATTTCCGCTTATTCCGTATTCCGTGAAAAGAATTTCGTTTCTGTCCGAAGATACGCTCTCACTGTTTGAATAGAGAACAATTCCTCCCTCAACTCTGTTCCCTGCCATTGATTTGTACAGTTCTTTGTCCAGTTTGAGTTGAACAAGGGAGGGCATGACCTCTTTGACAGTGTGCCCGAGCCTCTTTATCATGGTGAAGAAATTTTTGCACTCTCTTTCCAGACCGGCCATTCCGCCTGTCGCTATTATTACCGCATCGGAGCAAAACTCATCCGTCTCAGATTCCGTCTTTACTATAAGCTTGTTGTCCTTTCTTGCTATAGAGAGAGCCTCCCTCTCAAGGGCAAATAATCCGCCATGCTCCTCAAATGCGAACCTGAGGGAATCAAGGACTGATGATGCCTGCATTGATTTTGGAAAGAGTTTTCCGTTTTCGCCTTCAACTATCTCTATGCCGATGCTTTCAAAGATAGAGAGAATCCTTTTTTGCGGAGCTTTGTCGAAGATTCTCTTTATGAAAGCAGAATCCCCGTAATAATTTTTCAGGCACATATCCCTGTTTGAAAGGTTGCACTTTCCGTTCCCAGTCTGCAGAAGCTTCTTTCCAACCCTGCCGTTCTTCTCTACAATGATGCATTTCAGGCCGGAGAGTGAAAGAACCGCACCGGCAAAGAGCCCTGAGGCTCCGCCGCCGATTATTATTACATCAAACATTTTATTTGATTTCATTATTATTCTCCCCACCTGCTTGAAAGGAGCTCTATCAAATGTTCAAATTTTTTATCGTCAAATGCGTCATTTGTTATTCTCTTTCTCTTTCCCGAAAACAAAGTCACTCCCGGCACAACTCTGTCGGCGTTTCCTCCGAGAAGTATATTCATTACTTTTCTTGCTCCTTTTTTGTGGAGATTTATATCTGTCATTGACAGATATGGTATGAATTCCTCTTTTTCATTCTGGCCTGAATAAATATGCATACCCTCGGAATTGAGAAATATCATTCTTATGCCTGTTTTTCTCCAGACAAAAAAATCAATCACCATATAAACTATCACAAACAAATAAATGAGAATGAATACAGGAGGTGCGAATATTCCTCTAAGCAGGAGCAGAAAATAAATAATCGCTCCTATAAAAAGGACAACTCCTATATTGACAAGTATCTGTGACTTTTCAGAATCTGATTTCATCAAAAAGAAAGGCTTAGAAGGAATTTTATTTACGAAATAACTCTTATCAATTGAAGAAATAATTTCAGATTCATCAATGCTTTGAATATTTCCTTCCGCATCTGTCCTTACAAACAAAATCAACTCCTTTGTACTTTTTTTGTTAAGTGCCTATTTTCCAAATTCCTTTTTCCCAAAAAGCTTCAATGGTCTGCCTTTTGGCTTTGTTCAGCAGATTGGAATGAGATATTCTCTTTTCTTTTGCATATTCTACGAGAGTAACAATTCTTTTTCCTTCAAGATATGCAATTCTTTTGTGATAACTGTTAGTCAAGGCTTTTCCAACAATCTCTTCCATTATACCTGTTGCTCTGCTTCTATTAAACTCCTCAAATGCTTCATAATACAGTTTTCTGTCTATGAATTTGATGTTTATTGGCACATATCCATCTCTCAAAAGCAGATAATTGTTCAACACTCTGCCTATCCTGCCGTTTCCGTCAATAAAAGGATGAATATTTTCAAAAGTAAGATGGAAAAGTGCAATTTTTTTAATAATGTTTTGATTGTTTTTTGAATTGTATTCAATCAGCATTTTTTCAAGACGCTCTTCAATTTCATCCGGCGAAGAAGCTATGTGATTCCCCACCCTTACCCATTCTTTTTCTTTTCTGAATCTTCCAGCCGCATCATCACGTATATTTGATAAGAGCATTTTGTGAAGGGATAAAATAATTTCAAAATCCAACTCATGCTCTTTTGATTTTTTTTCAATATATGAGACCACGCGAGCAAGGTTCTTAGCTTCAAATATCTCTCTTTCTGAAATGTATCTATCCAAGTCTATTTGTTGTAGTATTTTTTCTGTTTCAGCGAGAGTCAATGTGCTGTTTTCAATTGCATTTGAATTATAAACCTGCTCTGCAACTTCTGTTTCGGAAATAAGAGAGAGCAATGATTGCTTTCCTGATGAAGTCTTATAGAAGTGTTCTCTTAAATCCACAATTTTTTTGTAAATATTCATTACCTTTGCCATGGCTATATTATAATAGTTTTCACGGTTTTGTCAACATAATCGTGAAAACAACATGATTTTTATAGATTTTTCACGGTTTTGAGCTTAAAAGTAATCTTAATTCCCTATTGCGAATCCTATATAACACCCGACATACCAGTGGGTAAGTTTTTCAGGCCATAATTCCTTATATGGAGAGTCTGAGTAAATTTCATTGGCGCCGGAAACTTTAAATCTGAAATGCGGAACTATTTATTTTTAAGGAGAATATCTTTCAGGACAGAGTGAAAATCCAAAGAGAGAAGCGCTTCAAATGTCTTTAGAGCATTATTAATATAATCCATATCAATTTTCTTATTTTTTAAAATTATTGATTTTACATCTTCAATATCACGAGGTCTGCCTGCTATTATTTTATGAATTATTATATCTTCAACCGACGCAAATTTAACTTTGTAACCGTCAACAGAAATTTCATTGACTCTTTTTAGAGCGCCTTTTTCAAACTCGGAATTTGAAAAAATGAAATCCACTCTGAACTTATACTCTTTAGATTCACAAGGGAGTACGAATGTTTCATCTATGAATTCCTGCGGATTTTTCACAAGAGGAGTCAATTTCATGCTTTTTGCCAAATCTATAATCTTTTCTTTTTCATGAGGGTCAACTCCCACAGTCACATCAATGTCTTTCGTCAGACGGGGTTCGCCATATAGAAGAACCGCTTGTCCGCCTATTATCATATATTCTATTTGCGCTTTATCCAGATTTTCCGCAAGTATTGAAATCAGCTGTTTATTTTCGCCCATTTAGAGCTCTGGCGAGTTTTATTTTTGATTCTATTCCTTCAAGATCATTTGTCAC
>JAQVDU010000115.1 GCA_028698175.1 bacterium
GCATACGATCGAACTTGTAATTGACAGGCTGACTGTCAATGATGAAACAAAAAGAAGACTCACCCAGTCGATAGAGCTGGCGCTTAGGGAGGCGGACGGTCTTGTGTATGTTCAGAACGCCAAAGGAGAAAGAAGGCTTTACAATGAAAAGCTCGCCTGTCCGGTCTGCTCAATATCATTTGATGAAATAACTCCGCGCTCCTTTTCCTTCAATTCTCCGTACGGAGCCTGTCCTGAGTGCCATGGACTCGGAACAGTTATGGACATTGACGAAGACAGCGTCATTGCGAACGAATCTCTCTCTATTATGGAGGGCGCGATTTCTCCCTGGGGCGACCCGTCGAGGAGGCAGGACCTTGTCAAGCTCGCCAAGAGAATGAAATTCGACCTCAATGCTCCTTTTTCAAAACTGCCCGCGGAGGCGCGAGAGGTTGTTCTCAGAGGAGTTTCCGTCGCTGATGAAGCGCGATTTGGAATTGATTTTAATTTTGAAAGCGTTCTTGATTATCTGAACAGAATGTATATATCGACTGACTCCGAATGGATGCAGTCCGAGGTGTCAAAATATACCATATTCGCTAAGTGCAGATCCTGCAAAGGCGCGAGACTTAAAAAGGAGTCCCTATCCGTTTACGTGGGAGGGAAAAACATAAGCGAAACAGTTGCTATGGATATCCTTTCAGCTTATGAATGGTTCTCAAAGAATATAAAAATACCCAAAGAGAGAGAGAGCTACGCAAACGAACTTATCAAAGATATTCTGAAAAAGCTTTCATTCCTGAAAAATGTCGGAGTGGAGTATCTCACACTCGACAGGTCGATGGAATCGCTTTCCGGAGGGGAAGCCCAGAGAGTGCGCCTCGCCACGCAGATAGGTTCAGGCCTCACAGACGTTCTTTACGTGCTTGACGAACCATCAATCGGACTTCATCAGAGGGACGTGGGCAGGCTTATCGGAACTTTGAAAAACCTGAGGGATAAAGGCAACAGCATAATTGTCGTAGAGCATGACAGGCATTTCATCGAAGAGGCAAATTACATTATTGATTTCGGATTATATGCGGGTGAAAAGGGCGGAGAGATAATCTTTGCCGGAGAGGCGAAGAATCTTATTGCCGATGAAAAATCTCTCACAGCCAAATACATTTCAAACAGAGAAAAAGTATTTATTGAAAAAGAAAAGAGGCGTAAAGAACCCGGATACGAGCTTGTTATAAAGCAGGCGAGAGAACATAACCTCAAAAACATAGATGTTTCTATTCCGCTCGGTCTTTTTGTGTGCATAACGGGAGTGAGCGGAAGCGGAAAATCGACTCTTGTGAATGATGTTCTTTTCAACGGACTCAAGAAGCATTTCCGGCTCTCCAGAAAGAAACCCGGACTGCACAATTGCATAGAAAACATCCACCTGATAGACAAGGTAATTGACATTGACCAGACGCCTATAGGGAGGACGCCGAGGTCCAACCCTGCTACTTATACAGGGGTCTTTACTGCCATTCGCGAACTCTTTACTGAACTGAAAGAAGCAAAGGTGCGGGGCTACAAAGCCGGCAGATTCTCGTTTAACGTCAGAGGAGGGCGCTGCGAGGCGTGCGAGGGAGAAGGCTACAAAAGGATAGAAATGTACTTTCTTCCCGACGTTTTCGTAACCTGCGACGTCTGCCACGGACGTAGATTCAATGAAGAGACTCTTCAGGTGAAGTACAAAAACAAGAACATTGCTGAAGTTTTAAACATGTCGGTTGACGAGGCTCTGAACCATTTTGAAGAACTGCCGAAGATAGAAAACAAGCTGAAGCTTCTCTCTGAGGTAGGTCTCGGCTATATAAAACTGGGACAACCGGCAACGTCGCTTTCAGGAGGAGAAGCTCAGAGGATAAAACTTGCAAAAGAGCTGTCCAGACAGGATACGGGGCGCACCCTCTACATTCTCGACGAACCGACTACGGGTCTTCATTTTCATGACGTGAAGCTTCTTCTGAAAGTTCTTGACAGACTGGTAAAAAAAGGTAATACTTTAGTGATAATAGAGCACAATCTGGACGTGGTTAAATTTGCGGATTGGATAATTGACATGGGGCCTGAAGGCGGTGAGAACGGCGGCGAGATAATTGTGCAGGGAAATCTTGAACAGGTTATTTCGTGCAGAGAATCTCACACAGGCAGGTATTTAAAAAAAGAAATCCAATAAGGAGGATAAATGACTTCTGCTTTACTTTGGCTTATAGTCGCAGTGATCTTCTTCATAGTCGAGATACTCACTCCTATTTTCCTTTTCAGCTTATTCTCCATGGCGGCTTTCCTCGTCTCGATCTTCGCATTTTTCTTTCCGAAGCTATACTATGTTCAGGGAATTCTTTTCGCGGCATTTTCATTCGTTCTCATTCTATTCGTGAGGAAAATCTTCCTTAAGTATTTTATGAAGGATGACAAGAATGGCGCCAAATCAAATGCAGATTCTATGGCTGGAAGAAAGTGCAGAATAGTAGAGACGGTAGACAATGCAAAGGATTCGGGAGTCGCCCTCATAGACGGAGTTCGCTGGAGAGCTCTTTCCGACGGCGATGAAATAATAACTGAAGGAAGCTCGGCGGAAATAGTAAGCGTAAACGGAGCAAAGCTGAAGGTGAAAAAATCAAATGGCTAGGTTCTTCTTTATTCTTATAGTTCTGGCTTTTTCATCATGTTCCCTGTTTGCTCCTTCGGTTTTGCAGAGAAGCGAGATACTTGGATCAGGAAGCGCCTATTCTGACTCGATAATCCTTGATGAGAGCGGCGCATATACGATTTACCTCTCATCGGATTACGCTCTCGACGTATTCTTCTTTGATTCAAAAACCGGTTTCGACCTGTTCAGAAACGAAGGACTCCTCTACTCAGAATACATATACTACCCGCTTTCATTTGCAAATGCGACTTATATCGATGACGTATTCAATACGTTTGAAGAAAACACAAAACTTTACTTTGTGATCGACAATACGAATGCGGTGACGTCGAGCAAGGGAAACGCATACTATACAATTGAGATAAAAAAAATATAAAGGAGATAAAGTGTCAGAAGTAATTCTCAAAAACGTAGGCAAGATATATCCCAATAAAGTCGAAGCTGTAAGAGATGTCTCTTTGACTATTGAAGACAAGGAATTTGTCGTTTTCGTCGGACCTTCCGGCTGCGGCAAATCTACTCTTTTAAGGTGCATAGCAGGTCTTGAAGAAGTCACTTCAGGAGAGATAATCATTGAACGAAGAGTTGTAAATGACATCCACCCGAAAGATAGGGATATTGCCATGGTGTTTCAGAATTATGCGTTATATCCTCACATGAACGTCTATGACAACATTTCGTTCGGTCTTAAAACCAGAGGATATTCAAAGGATGAAATTCACGAGAGAGTCATGGATGCTGTGCGCATCCTTGGAATAGAGGAGTACCTTAAAAGCAAGCCGAGAGAGCTTTCAGGCGGACAGAGGCAGAGAGTGGCTATAGGAAGGGCAATTGTGAGGCATCCGAAAGTCTTCCTTTTCGACGAGCCTCTTTCCAATCTTGATGCAAAAATGAGAGTCTCAATGCGCTCCGAAATATCAAAACTCCATAAAACCCTCGGCGTAACAATGATTTATGTGACTCATGACCAGACGGAAGCTATGACTATGGGGGACAGAATCGTAGTCATTGACAGGGGAGAAATTCGTCAGGTTGCAGACCCACACACACTCTACTTCAAGCCGGAGAATCTCTTTACTGCATCCTTCATCGGATCTCCGCAGATGAATGTATTCCCGGGTAAAATCAAAAACAAATCTTTTCAAGGGGACTATTTCACAATATCCTTTAAAAACAATATTCCGGACGTCGAGTCCGCGGTGATCGGTGTGAGGCCTGAAGACATATCTCTGACTGAGGGAACTTTCAAGCTTAAGGGCGAGGTCGATCTGGCTGAATCTCTCGGAGACGTCACATTCCTTCATGTCAAGCTTGAAAAACAGCTTGTTATAATCAAGACAACCTTAGAGAAAAGGTTCTCGATAGGAGAGGAAATATCATTCTTTCCCAACGCGGATAAGATGCACTTGTTCGGATCGGAGGACGGAAAACGGATAGAATTCTGACTGTTGCTCTGGCTTCTTTGTTTCTTTTGGATCTGAAGGTCTTTGTTCACTCATTGTTATCGGAACCGGTTTTTTTGATTCCCTTGCTATCCTTTTTATTCGGCATCAGAATTTCAAATGAAATCATAATCATAATAACTGTCTTTCAGATTCTTTCGGCAGTCTCTCTTCAGATGGGGAAGTATGTTCCGCCCGAATTCGCCGCAGGCGGAGTTGTCTCTTTCATTCTATATACTTACAGCTCTCTATCCCTTTCCCTCTCTCTTATAGCAGGGATTTTTGCTTCGCTTCTGATGATACCGGCTTTTGAATTAAAAATAAGATTGAATAAAATTCTCGCATCAAAGATGATCTACCCGTGGGCTGTCGCCTCTGCTGTCGGAATTTCGTACGCGCTGTACGCGGCCATTATTTTTTTGTTTTCCGAAACTGGCATACTGCTCTCTTCACATTTGAATCATAACAGCAGCATCGCAGTCTTCTCTCTTCTCTCTCTGCCATTTTTTTATGCAGTGCGGCTTAAAAGCAGAAATGAGCCCGCATACTTCATTCTAGGAGTAGTATTCGGAGGAATAATCACATGGATAAACGCGTTTATTTTCTGAAATCATTGTTTCTCCAGGCGCTCTTCGCCAAGGATGATATGCAGAGACAGGGATTCAAAGACCTCACATCCGGAGAGTATGACGACCACATAAATACAAATCCGTTTTTTGCCACAGTTATAGCGGGAATAGTCAGGGATAATCCGAAGAAAACGCATGTCATTAAATTCATAGCTCCAATAAGCGCAATGCTGGGGGATGACCTTTTTTGGAATCTTTTAAAGCCAGTAACGCTATATTCAAGCTTGATTCTGTTTCTTTTATTCAGGAATTGGGTTTTAGTCGTGCCCATTATTATATACAATGCGCTTACCTTTGCTT
>JAQVDU010000116.1 GCA_028698175.1 bacterium
AAGAGAGAGGCGCAGAGTCCTCTTGCGGCAAATGCCGAAACTATTACGTTGCTGTCAAGGACTATTCTCATTTTGATGCTTCGAATATGTCTTCGTCAGTGAGAAGTCCCGCCTTTTCGGCGTATGGAAGAGTCTTTCTTCTGAGGCTTCTGAATTTCTTGACTACAAGATAGCTCTCTATGGAGTCGCGCACTATCTCGCTCAGGGTTTTTTTGTCAGTGTCCTGTATTTCCTTCAGTTTTCTGGAAGTCTCCTTGTCGAGACGCACTGTGATTGTTTTGTTCATTTTTCCTCCTGTAAGACATTGTAATACAATTACAGGAAAAGTCAAGAGAGTGGAATGTACGCTGGTGACTGGTTGCTAGTGTGCTTGTGAAAGACATGACAGATTTTTCATGTGGGAGGTGAGAATAGATATTTCCAGAACAACTATTTATAATGAAGGGGAGGGTTTAACCTCCCCAGTATTTTTCCGGCAACCAGCATACTGTCTTGATTTTCTGCGCATGGCTCATAGCGGCGTCTTCGCCTTTACCATTTTCACCAGCCGCCGCCACCGCCTCCTCCTCCGCCTCCGCCTGACGAACCGCCTCCTCCTGAGCCGCTCGATGAGCCGGGCGCCTGCGAAGAGGTCGAAATGGCGCTTGACATTGAAGAGGAGAATGACGATGCGAATGAATTCACGTTGAAATTATCCGCATGGTACCAGATCGGGTAGTATGCAATCCTACCTGATTCTTCTTTAAAGGAGAGCGCTTCTTCAAACTTTTTCACCCACGTCGACTCGGCATCAAGGGCTATTGCGTAAGGCAGGTATTTTTCAAAAAGGTCCTGATTCATTTCTATATCGCGGGTGAGTCCGCTCTCTCCTTCATCGGTGGAATCGATGTACATTTTGAATCCTTCAATCTTCAAAAGCAGCTCCATCCCCTCAGGAGTATATGCCCTCATGATATTGAAGAATATTATATTCATTGCAAAGAGAGCCACAAAAGCTATATTCACATAGGGCTTATGAAAGATTCTGCCTGCTTCAGAAAAAAACAGGAAGTATGACGCCGCCGCAAAGACAAAAACAAGAATGACCGAGAATATCAATAATGTCAGAAGACCTGCGCCGTTCTTGAATGAGAATCTCCTGCCCGCTTCAAGCATCTTCTTTTTTGTCTGTGAAACTGCCGCCCACACTCCGAATGCAAGAAAAGTGTAAAGCAGTGAAAATATAATCCCCATTACGGGTTTAAGAGGTGAAATTAGGAATATAAGGACAATAAGGAGAATCGAAAAGAAGCATCCTGCTCCGGACTCTCCCAGATTGTTTTTAAAGTACTTTCCTTCTGAGCGGTTCTTCATTTCGCTTTGGAATCCCGAAACCATTGCGCCTATCTCTGCATAGTTCTTTTTTTCCAGCACAACCCGGTCGGAAGAGGCGAAGATTATTTTTTTCGCTCTCTCGTCGGATTCGTTGAGCTTTTCTTTTCCGTCCTCTTTTATGACAACATAATTTTTCTTCTCTTTTTCAATCTTAAGATGCTTCTTCACTGCAAGATTAACGATCTCTGCGACGATTATCTTGTTGTCGAAGACCATCTTTTTTATGAACCTTGCGTCACCGGGAGAAATTCCGGCAGGAGGATCGAACTGGGGTATTGCAGTTCTTCTTTCAGGGTCACGCCCCACTCTCTTCCACATAAGAATAAAGAATACAAGTATTATCGAGAATCCTATAAGCCCCACCAGGAGGTCTGCATTATCCTTCAGCAGATAAAAGATCTTCTTTGAAGCGTCAGGTTCCTTCACTGCGCTCTTTTCAAAACTCACAGCGACTGTGAGGCCTTCATTTGCCCAGAGTGTCCTCGTGGAAGAGAATGTGACTGAGTTTTCCGCAGTATCCCTCACTGCGCTCCAGTCATTCCCCTTGTCGCCGACGTAACCAGTGTAACCGGCAATCTCTGAGTTTAAGACGTCTGCCTTCTCCGGAAGAACTATGGTGCACACGACCGTATCCATCTGAAAACCCCATCCGTTTCCGGTCACGTTCCAGTACAGTTCGCTGAAATCCTTGAAAAACCCAATCTGCCGCTCTGTTCTGTATAAAATTTCATACTCATAGTATCCGGGAGTCAGAAAAACGTCTTTGTTTCCAATATAAATTCTTATCCCGTCTTTTATGCTCTTAGTGAAGAATGGCTCCTTCTCGCCGTTTTTGAGTATTTCAACTATTTCAAAATCCACCTTGTATCTGTTGTTTTTTTTGTCCACGTAATTCAAGGGAAAGTCCCTGTATATGCCCCTTTGTATCTGCGAATTGTCCGCATAAACCCGGATCTTTTCGCGCACGAGCATAGACCCGTCCTCATTTATGTTTATTTTTGAATCATATTTCAGTATGCGCTCATACTCGCCGTACAAGAATGAGCACAAAACTGCTATGACCAACAACAGAAGGATTCTCTTCATAATCTCTCCTTTTTTACTTTCTACCGCTTGTCGGTCTGACAAAGATTGTCTTTTCTTTCAGCATTATCACTTCGCCCTTCGGCGAGTTTCTTCTTTTTGATATGTTCTTTCTTTCTGTGTAGGAGACGCACACGAGATTCGAGTGCTTTCCGGCGGAGTAGTATGCGGCTATTGAAGCGGCAAATGCGATGTCCTCTTTTTCCGGTTTTCCGCCTTTTGTTTTAAGTATCACGTGGCTTCCCTTAGCCTCACGCGCGTGGAAAAACAGATCGTCTTTTTTGGCTCTCTTCATCGTGAGTTCGTCATTCTCGGAGGCGTTCCTGCCGCTTATCACCTTGAAGTTGTTGGGAGAGAAAAAGATTCTTCCCTTCTCTTCCTCATCTCCGCTGTCTTCGGAATGGCCTTTTTCGTTTTTTTTCTCTTCAATCTCAATGAGAAGTTTATCTATCTCTCCTTCAATCTTTTTTCTGATAGCTCCGGTATTCTCCGACAGATTTTTCATCTCTCTGTATTTCCCGAAGATTTTTTTCAGCGCGTCTACGGGTTTTCCTTCACTTCTGAAATCATACTCAATAAACTTTCCGGGAGAAGAGACCGACTCGAACAGGTTTTCCTCTCCGGCTCTGTAAAGGTTTGCCTTTAGAGTTTCGGCTTTTTCTTTAAGCTCTTCAGCCTCTTTCTCTATCTCCCTCTCCTCCTTCAGTTCTGCGAGCTTTCTTTTAAGAGATGCGACCTTTGACTCAAGAGAGAATCTCCTCTTTGCCTCGCTTTTTTCATCCTCCTCATTCTCGGATTCAGAGATTGCTTTTTCAATAAGCTCTGATGCGCTTGTTGAAACTGCGATTCTCTGCATTTTTAAACTCTCTTTAAAGAAAACGTAATACCTCTTCATGTCTGTCTGCAGAAAGAGTTCTCCTCCGGTCGGAATGGATTCTTGAGTGAGAATGAGATTTCTCTCGGCAGAACTCAGCGCTTCTTCCATGCTCCCCATTCTCGGATTTGCCGAATATTCGTCACCTATATTCAAAATCAGGGAGCCCTTACTGTTTTTTTTATACGAGTAGAGACCTATCACTCTTCCCGCTTCTGTTATTATAACGTTGAATTTTGCGGGTATAAGTTCGAAGTATATGATTCTCTCCTTTGAAAGAGCTGTTTTGACAATCCTGTCGTTTCCCTCCTGCTCTGCCGACAAGATCCTCATTCCCTTTACAAATGATGCGAGAGAGTCATTGAAATTACTTTTTGACTTTTCATTCTTTGTTTTCGAAAGAAAAATGAGCGGGTTCTGCTGGTCGCACTTAACCTTGAGTATGAAATTCTCCGTTATCAGGTTAATATAGCGGTCCTTGGACAGGAATGCCGATTCTATGCGAGAAGGAAGAAGAGAGGAGATTTCCCTGACCACCCTTGAAATGACGTATGACGTCTCTTCAATTCTCTTCATACTTCCTCACGAATTCGATGGCTTTGTATGCGATGTAATTGGCCTTGACAGACCATTTCGGGTCATTGACCGTAAGAACTATCACAGCGTATCTTGACTTGGTTCCGTCGTATATTCCCACAAACCAGTTATAGTATCCGTCCGGATTCTTTGAGTAGAGCGAACCTGTCTTTGCGTAAGTGCGTTTTGCGATATCCGGATTTTGTGAAAACTGTTTTTTTGAAGTGCCTGAAACTGTAGTGGACGACATTGCGTCCAACAGACCGTTTGCCACGTTCTTCCTGATAATGTTCAAGCTTCTTCTGGAATCGGAATTATTTATGTAAGGCACTTTGAGCTCTCCGTCATTCGCCACCGCCATGGCTATCATCATCGCTTGAAAGGGAGTCATAAAGGAATTTTTAAGCCCGGAGCAGAGCTGTATCAGCTCCGTAGAATCCTTCGGCTTGACTATATATCCGGTCTTCATTCCGCTTAGGGTGGAGCTTGAAAACAAAAACTTCTCGGCATATTCATAGAGAGATTTTCTGTTCAGTTTAAGCCCTATCTCCGCAAATGCAGAGTTGTTTGACAGAGCCATTGCATTCTCTACCGTGGTAGTCACGCCGTATGACCTTGTTTTTCTCTTTTTCATGTACTTGTTAAGCTCCGAATATGGCCTGTCGTAGAATTTAATTTCATCCCTCGCATTGAAGACTCCGGTTCCTATGGCTGTTCCGAGAGTAACAATTTTGAATATGGATGCCGCGGCAAGCGGACTGTTTATGTACTCTCCCTTGTCATACCCCCTCTCGGAATGCTCCTCTGCCGCAAGTATCCTTCCGTTTCTCGCATCAGCCACAAGAACTACGCCGTAGGGGACTTTATGGTTCTTCATCACAGTGAGAAGGTCTTTCTGAATTTCCTCGTTGATTACGCTCTTTGAATAATCTTTTTTCCTCTGTATGTACATGTATTCATCATAAACGTTGTTGCGCGGCATTCCATGGCATGAGGAAAGCAGAACAAGAAGAATAGAGAAGAAAAGAATTCTCTTCAGTTGTTTCCTCCCGCATCAATCATCTTCTGCAGCATAAGGGCGTTTCTGACAGCGAAGCCTC
>JAQVDU010000117.1 GCA_028698175.1 bacterium
GTGTAAAAGAATTGGAACTGGCATATGCTGAATGGACGGAGGGAGAGCTGCCGGTATTGGAGACACGAGCGGGGAGTTTACTTGGCACAGAGGAGTTTATCAGAGATGCGATTGCTTTGTTTGACAGGAGGAAAGGTGAAATTAATTCTAATTTAAGAATAAAGAAAGAACGAAACAATAATGTAAAAGGACTTATAGCTAATTTTGAGAAGTACAAAAGTATTGATCTCGAAACAGTGGATTTTCATACATATGAAGGAAAGAAAATACGAACGGAATTACTGGTTATTTGAAAAGACGAAGGGTGCTTGACATACAAAGAAATCTCAAAGTTGAGTTATTATAAAGATATGCAATTATCGTCGCTTGGGAAAACATACCGCAGTTTCAAAATCGCAAAGAAGTCAAGAAGTCAAGCACCGTCCCCTTAAAAGAGAAGCGCTGGCCACTGAAAATCTAAAATCTTAACTTGACAAATTGTGATTTTTATACTATAATAAATAACTTAATTTTAGCATAGGAGTTTTGTATGGCAAACAAGTGTGAAATATGCGGAAAGAAGCCTCAGTTCGGCTCGACAATTTCGCATGCGCACAACGTGACTAAAAAGACAAGAATGCCCAACCTGAGAAGAGTCAAGGCAGAAATCGAAAAACAGACGAAATACATTTATGTCTGCTCAAGATGCATGCGCTCTGGCAAAGTTAAAAAATCAGTATAACTATTGACACTTTAACTTTTATGATTTATATTTATCCTAAAGCTTTTTAGGAGAAAATAATGAAAAAAATTCTTGTTTTTATAGTTTTTTTGTTCTCTACAACGGTACTAGTCTTTTCAACCGCCTCCCAAGCAGGTGCGATATTTCTGATGATCTATCCGGGCTCTCGCGCCGTAGGTCTTGGCAACGCATACACGGCAATCTCCGATGATGCGCTTGCCTCCTACTACAATCCTGCCGGGCTGGGTTTGCAGGAGAAGAGAGATATAGTGCTAATGCACGTCGAATGGCTGCCGGCTCTGTCGCCTGATATGTACTATGAGTATGCCGGGGCAGTAGTTCCCACAAAGTACGGAGTCTTCGGAGGAAGTCTTATCTATCTCACCACCGGTGAAACCTCTGCGACAGAAAGCAACGATGAGACAGCCACATGGAACACATTCGACCTAGCAGTTACTCTATCTTACGCCTACAAACTGAAAGAGAATCTTTCAGTGGGCGCTTCAGGCAAATTCATCTATTCATTTTTGGCACCGGATTGGGTAGTTCAGGATTTTGACATAGGAAGCGGCGGACAAGGGCGGTCAGTGGCATTAGACCTTGGAGTGATTTACAATGCCGGGAAAACAACGACTCTGGGAGCATCCCTCTCAAACATCGGACCAGGCATACAGTACATTGCGGAAGGCTCGATTGACGACCTTCCATGCGCTCTTAGGCTCGGCATTAAGCAGATGATACTTGAAAACAAGCTCAATAAACTGCTTTTCACCACTGACATCACAAAGGTATTCGCGGGAATAGAATTGGATTCTCTCAATGACTCTGATTTCGTCTTTGAGATTTCCAAGCTGGCTTTAAAGAAAAACCGGCTTGAAAATGACACTATTCCCCCTCTCAGCATGCTTGAAGCGGAGTTTCTGGACACATGGCTCTCCTTCGGCCTCGAATACCTTTACTATGACTTGTTCGCGCTCCGCACAGGATACTTCCTGGATTACTTCGGCGAGAGGATGGGTTTCACGTTCGGAGGAGGAGTTGTAGTCAAAAACAGCATCAGAATCGACCTCGGAGTCGATCAGGACATTTACAACTTCGATACTACGAACTACCGAATATCCATCGGTTTCAGATGGTAAGACAGTGAATCTGATTCTCAACATATACAAAGAGAAGTCACTGTCATCATTTGACGTCATCAGATTCCTGAGAAGAAAATTACACGAAAAGCGCATCGGCTTTCAAGGCACGCTCGACGTATTTGCCGAGGGTGTTCTTCCTGTATTCACAGGCGAGTTCACAAAGATAATTCCATTCATTCAGGATTCAGAGAAGGAGTACAGGTTTAAGATAGTGCTTGGGATACTGACAGACACTCTCGATATGACAGGAAAGGTTTTAAATACATCAAAAGAGAAGCCGAATATCTCCAAGTCGGATGTTGAAGAAGCGGTGAAAAAGAATTTTATGCATGACTACCTGCAGAGAGTGCCTGCCTATTCAGCCGTCAAAATAAATGGCACTCCGGCTTACAAGCTTGCAAGGAGGGGGGAGGAGGTGGCGACACCCTCCAAAAAAGTCATAATAAAGAGCTTTGAAATAGAATCCTCCAATGGCAATGAAATAATCGGAAAGATTGTCGTCTCTCCCGGTTTCTACGTGAGGCAGTTTGCAAACGACCTCGCGAAAAAGCTCTTTACTTTCGGAGTTTTGTCCGAACTTACAAGGACGAGAAGCGGCAATTTTAGAATTGAAGATTCGATAAGGATGGCTGATGCAGACGAATTTAAATCAATAAGCGTTAAAAACGCGCTGAAGGAAAAAATGGAAACAGTATATATAAATGAAGAGCAGATGAAAGATCTGAAAAACGGAAGACCGGCTGATTACTGCTGCGGCGAAAAGCGCATTGTTCTAGCAATGACAGAAGACGATAAAGAGTGCGTTGTGGCTGAAACATATGAGAATAAAATCAAGGCGAAAAGGGTCATATATTGAATATTTATTACGGTCTTGATTCATTTTCAAAGCTCCCCAAACGGACGGTCATAACTGTGGGTTCTTTTGACGGCCTTCACAGAGGGCACATAAAGGTTTTGCAGAGACTCAGGGCTGTTTCGAAGAGCTGTTCCTCAGAAAATTGCGTTATTACGTTTGACCCTCACCCGAGGGTACTTTTAAACGACATAAAAGAGAATTTTCTCTTGTCTACCCTTCAGGAAAAAATGTACCTGCTTGAAACAAACGGATCAGTGGACAATATCCTTGCAATACCATTCGACAAATCATTCTCCCAGATATCTTCAACTGATTTTATAGAATCCGTGATTCTGAGAAACGTCTCTCCCGGAGCGATAATCGTCGGTTATGACACTCATTTCGGCAAAAACAGAATGGGAGACATAACCCTTCTCAAGTTTATTCTTGAAAAGCATAAGACAAAAATCGAGATTGTCGAGCCAGAGATGAGCGACGGACAGGTTGTCTCAAGCTCTCTCATAAGAAAATATATAAGGTTCGGAGAGGTCACCGCGGCGAATGAGCTTTTAGGGTACAAGTACTTTCTCCAGGGGCATGTTGTCAGGGGCGAGGGAAGAGGCGCGATACTCGGATTCCCCACCGCAAACATCGAGTTCACAGACAGGATGAAAATACTTCCCCAGAACGGAGTCTATGCAGTCTCCGTCTTTTATGACAATAAAGAGTACAGAGGAATGATGAACATAGGAAAGAGGCCGACATTTGAGGAGTCATTGTCGATGGAGGTGCATATAATCGACTTTAATGACAACCTTTACAATAAAATGCTCAAAATAAGTTTTATCAAACGGCTGAGGGATGAGGTGAGGTTCGAGAGTCCCTCGGAACTAGTGGAACAATTGAAAAAAGACAAAGAAGAAATAAAAAATCTAAAGGAGGCTTTATGGCACTGAAAAAAGAAAAGAAACAGGAACTCATCACGAAGTTCAAGGTTACTGAGAGCGACACTGGTTCGCCGGAAGTGCAGATCGCGCTTCTTACAGAGAGGATAAACTCAATTTCCTCTCACCTTCAGACCTTCAAGAAGGATATCCACTCGAGGAGAGGACTTCTTCAGCTTGTGGGAAAGAGAAGGCGCTTGCTTGACTATCTTATGGCAAAAGATTTCGAAAGATACAAGAAAGTGATTAAAGAATTGAATATCAGGAAGTAAGGGAGGCACCATATATGGAGCAAATTATTAAAGGCGCTTTCGGCAGGCATCAACTGGAGATATCCACAGGCAAGCTTGCCAAACAGGCGAACGGCTCCGTGGTTGTGAAGCTGGACGACAACATAGTCCTCGTCACCGCAGTCGCAACTAAGGATAAGAAGGAAGGACAGGACTTTTTTCCTCTGACGGTTGAGTACAGGGAAAGATACTACGCAACCGGAAAGATTCCCGGAGGTTTCTTCAAGAGAGAGGGAAAGCCGCGCGACAGAGAGGTTCTAGCGTCAAGGCTCATTGACAGGCCCATAAGGCCCCTCTTTCCGGATGATTTTATGAATGAGACTCAGATAGTTGCCACAGCACTCTCTGCGGACGGGAAAATTGACACTGACTTTTTAGGGGTGATAGGCGCATCAGCCGCTCTTACGATATCGGACATTCCGTTCAACGGACCGGTCGGATCATGCAGAGTTGCTCGTGTGGACGGAAATCTCATCGACACGCCGTCGTTTGAAGAGCTCCAGAATGCTGAGATGGACGTAGTGCTCGCGGGAACCGAGAACACAATAACAACAATAGAGTCATCGGCAAACGAGGTGTCGGAAGAGAATATGCTTCGCGCGCTCGAGTTCGGCCACGAAAGGATAAAAGAATCAATAAAACTCCAGAGAGAGCTTGCAAAGAACTTCGCAGTCGCTAAGATGACGTATGACCCGTTTATAGTGCCTGCAGAGCTCAAGGAGAAGGTAAAGGCAGCTGCAGAGTCAGACCTTCCGAGAGTAAATGACATAAAGGAGAAGCAGGCGAGAAACGAAGAGTTCTATAAGCTTGTGAAGAAGATATCCGACTCTCTTAAAGAGGAGTATCCGGATTTTGAATTCATCATACCGGAACTTGTAGAGGACATCAGAAAATCCATGATACGCGATAGAATAATAAAGGAAGGCATCAGGCTTGACGGAAGAAATACAAATGAGATTCGGAAAATAACCTGTGAGATAGGAGTTATGCCGAGAATACACGGTTCAGCTCTCTTTACAAGAGGTGAGACGCAGTCGCTCGGATGTTTGACGCTCGGAACTTCCTCGGACGAA
>JAQVDU010000025.1 GCA_028698175.1 bacterium
TTACGATTCTATTACCACTCAAATAAAACCGCAAGGCCATAGACACTCTTTCATTATATGCTTGTAAATTTGAAAATTTTCAAATAAAAAGGAGGTGATAGAATATGAGGAGAGCGAGGGCTACATACGAAGATGCTTACCATCACGTCATGAACAGAGGTATAAGAGGAGAGAGGATATTTTCAAACGCCAAACACAAAAAACACTTTATAAAACTGCTGAAAGAGCTTGCAGAAAAGTTCGGTATAGAATTGTATGCATATTGCATTATGGACAACCATTATCATTTGGTATTGAAGAGCGTGAGAAACAATTTATCGGCATTCATGAAGGAATTGAATGGAGATTACGGACTCTATTATAGAAGTCGAGCTGGAGGGAAGGGTTATGTTTTCCAGAGCAGATATAAATCCACGTTAATAGAGAATGATGGCTATCTGCGGATGGCGATAATATACACATTGCTAAACAGCGTGAGGGCCGGCTTGGTCAGTATTCCCTCCGACTATGAATGGTCAAGCGCGAATGAATATTTTAAAGGAATCGAAAGCGAGTTGGTTATCAATTCCAAAGTAGAGGAGATTTTCGACAGTGAAGAGGGGTTGAATGCAGGATATGCGGAATGGATAAACAGGAAACTGCCGGTATATGAAACAAGAGTGGGAGATGTTCTTGGATCAGAGGAATTTAAAAAAGAGGCGATAGCACTTTTTAACAGGAGGAAAACGAAAGTAAAGAGCGCAATGCGAATAAAGAGTGAACAAGTAACGGATGCGAGAAAATTGATAACAGATTTTGAAAAAGAGAAGGGAATAAGACTTTCAAGAATTGACTTTACGAAACATGTTGGAAAGAGGCTGAGAGCAGAACTTTTGGTAGTTCTGAGAGATGAAGGATGCCTGACATACAAAGAGATTTTAAGGTTGAAGTATTTCAAAGGTATTCAGTTATCATCAATGGGGAGAATTTATAAGAACAGCAAGAAACAAAAATTTACAAATTTACAAGCACCGTCCCCCAAAAAGCCCGTCCCCCAAAAAGCATATATGGAATACCATGTAATGCTCCCAAAGCGTATCCTATAGCTTGTATCTGGCAACCAAACGATAAGGCATTGATAAAATGGATTGACAACTCAAATCAAACTGCTAATATTGGAATATTATAATCAGGAGGCAGAATGAAGAGACTGTTGACATTGTTTCTTGTGATTGGAGTATTGGGGATATATGGGCAGACAACAGAGGGTGAACTGAAAATACAAACAGATACAACACAAAATGCCGATACAATAATTAAAGCTGATACTATTGGTACTGAAAATTTGCAAATTGAAGGTGATACTGCAGCATCGATTAAAGATTCATTGTTTACCGAAGAAATCAAAAAAGACCAACAAGAGATAATAGAAAAGAAAGTGAGTCCGATATCATGCTGTTTAAGCGGAAAGAATCAATCGGAACAAAAATCGAAATGGAGTTTTGGGATAGGGTATTGCAATGAAACATCCTTGAGGTTGGGAGCATTAACCGAAGCTTGGGAATCGAACGATGTTTTAGCTCTGCCTTGGCCTAAAGATTGGCCTCTAATTATGTCAAATGGAATAAGTCTTTGTTTTGAACGTGATTTAAATAAAAATTTTAGTCAGGGTTTTGATTTTAGTATATTGAAGTCATTTACTTTACATGAAAATAAATATTTAAATTGTTCAGTTGATGATACTGTTAAACTTATAGGAAATGATTATGACTTGTGTTTTTTAAATTTAGATTATTTCAATTCACTTAAAATATTCAAATTATCATTAGGTATAACCTATCTGATAGGTGTCCAAAATCTGTTACAGGGCTATTGGGACGGATGGGGAACAGGAAATTTCACACAAGTAGTAACGAATAGAATGAGAATAGACAGGCAATATTTAGGACCAAATTCAAATGTAGGTATTGATTTATTTATTAATAAAGTTAGAGTAAATACAGGATTATCATTTTCTTATTTGAGTCAAATATACGCAGCGACTAATAATTTATCGATTAGCGATATAGGAAAATTACCTATAAAAAAAATAGGTATTTATTTCTGTGTTACATATCAATTTTAATTGGAGGGGTTAAATGAAAAAGTTGATAATTCTATCAATGTCAATTTTGCTAAATTTAATTCTAATTTCTGAGCAATATCCGACCCTGTATATTCACGGCCACAAAAGTAGCGGAACATATATGGAAGGATATTTGACATGGAATGATACAATTGATTCCATAAGAACACATCAACCACTATATTTAATAGATTCACTTGAGAATTACGACGATTATCATTTTGGTTTTCCTGTAAATTGTAATAAGTACACAAATTTAGTTGTGCAAAGTGACAAAAAAGTCATGTTTAATTTTTCTTATTACGATGAATTGAGAACTACTCCAGGGGTTATTTCGATATCACCGGAGAGTGTTCTGATATATTGTAAGCATAATATTTTGGGGGATTATTTTGTAGCCCCGTTTATGGACGGTTATAATAATGAAGAAATTGACTCAGCAGTATATTATCCCAGATATATTTTCGGTTATAGTTATGATTTAATTACGAAAAAATATTCGATTACTCAGCGAATGAGAAATTATAAACTGTATTGGAGATCAAACAGATATGCAGAAAATCTATGCAAATTTATCGATAAAGTGTTAGCGTCAACGGGAGCAAGTAAGGTTAATCTTGTATGCCACTCAATGGGAGGTTTAGTTGCAAGAGCGGCAGTAATTGGATATGGATATGGAGATAAAATCAATAGAATTGTTACTTTTGGAACACCTCACAAACCTTTTCAGGTTTTAAGTCAAGAGATGGAATATAAAATGCTACATGATAATTTAGATTTCATCATTGAGTGGAAAATGGAGACTGATAAAGATTGGATGTTTGACGGCGAATTAGCTGAAATGGATGTTGATTGTTCAAAGGAACCCTTTGAGGGTACGGTATTTATGGACTTGAAAACTGGAAGCGAAGATGATTGGGGAGATTTGCTTGGATATAAAGTAAATTGTCAGCTGTCGACTTTTGCTGGAATTAGAGCGGGGCTGTTAACAAGCTTATATGATAAAAATGATGGGAGCATCTTTGCAGAGAGAGCAATTTTGGATGATTCTTTAACGGTATATTCTGGAGAGATATTTGCATCACACGGTATTGGTTTTTGGAACAACAATGAAGGGATACCTGAGTACGGGTTATGTACATCTTCTTTCACAACAGAATTCATCAAACACTGGCTAATAGATGATGAAGAGATAGAATTTAATGGAGAAATAACAGACTACAGATTTGGCTTGGTTGGCGGTACCAGCAATCCTTCTTCCACATCATTAAGATTTATAGTAAAGGGGACGGATGATTTCGGGAATTTATTGCCTTCATACGCTGGATTGCTTTGCGCTACTGTGACAACATTTGACAAGCACAATAATAGTGTAGATGATGTCGGCCCTACGAAGGGAATAGATTTTACGAACATTATAAATAATGAACGAATTCCGGATCATTTAAGAGGCAGTCCTATTTACATGTTTGATTGTGAATTTGATGCAGGAATAACAGGAACAAGATATTATCCAAAGGCGTACTTTTATGATATGAATGGTCTGATAGAAGTGCCGGAAGTAAGTAACGATTATTATTTTGATTTGGAAAATGTACAGGCACCCTATGTGAATTTGCTTCCAAATGCGACAGCCCTAACAGTATTTACTGCACTGAACACATACAATATAGATTGGATATCAAACGACATATCAGTAAGAAATAGATTATGGTATGCAAGGTATGGAAGTGTCGAGATAATAGACAGTATGATACCCGGCTCGTCGATGAGTAAAAGTTTCAGGATACCGCCGCTGAGAAGCAGTAAATCACATGGAGTGACAGAGTATAATTTAATAAATATGAATCTTCGTTTTGAACTTGATGATAACGGATATTTTTGCCAAGACAACAAGTGGCTGACTATCAGCACACCGGATTGGAATCCTGACAATTTGAGATTAGTGTATCAGGATGAGGATTCAATAAAGTTGGCTTGGACAGACAATTATAATTTAGTAGATAGGATAATGAGAACGAATGACAATCCTGATTTTGAAAGAGATGTATCAACGAACACATATTCGGACATGGGATTTTTTAGAGGAGTGAATAACTGTTACGAGGTGCATTCGAGATGGGTATATCCAAACGGGGAAATCCTAATAAGCGAGAATGACAATAATACACATAAATTAACAGTATATGGAATACCTTGTAATGCTCCCAAAGCATATCCGATAGCTTGTATCTGGCAGCCAAACGATAAGGCATTGATAAAATGGATTGACAACTCAAGGCATGAGGAAGGGTATAGGATAAAGATAAAGGAGGATAGCAATTTAATTTGGCAGAAAGATACGATGATTGATGAAGCCGAGGATCCCGACACACTGGAATGGATGCATCAGACAACGAGAACGGGGCAAATGAAGTATATAGTATATTCAATGAACAGCGGAGCATTTTCAAAGGATTCTGTTGAATATATCAATTACAGAGGATATGGAACACCGCTTGTTTCGACAGATAGTATTGAACTAAGCAAGGGAACCGTGAGAATAAAAGGAGATACTATATTAACCGGAACGAGAAGAAAGCTGAACGGAGATATAATTTCAATAGAAGCGTATAAAGAAGGATTTGAAAATAAAATACTAAAGTCGGAATTCATAAAAGATGATAATGCGCAGATAATAGGAATTAAGAACAGCGATATGTATGCAGGAATAAACGGCTCAAGCACGAACAGCGATTCAATAATATGGATATATGTAAAGGAAGGAAATCGTTATACGAAAAAGTACATTGAAGATCTTCTCTATTCACCTGTAGATTTGACTAATCAGAGACCGGAAATTCTCTCTGCTATATATAAGAACAATTACATACATTTGCTTGTGAGTTTTAAGTCATTGAACGTCGCAACAAAATCTGTTTTGGTTTTATTCAGGATTGACAATAACTGCAATTACATGGCTTATCGAAGTATCCAAAGCTTGAAAGGGATTCTTGATTTTAAGGGAACATTAGAAGGCAAGGGTTCGAATGAGATTGTGATAGGATACAGCGGGAAGGATGAATCAAGCGGTAAAACAACCGGATTAAACATTGTTTCTACGGGAACTGCATCTTATGCCACAATTACGACCTATTCTCCTTATGCTAACACCAGTTTCAACAAGAGCTTTGAAGAGAACTTTGATTTGGAGATGCTGACAGATTCGATTCTTTATTTGGTGAGCCATAAGACAGGATCAAGTTTGGATACATTGAAAGTTGTGAAATATGATATGAAGAATAAGAGACAGGTCTTAATAGACATAATAAATAAAAGTAGTTCCATAGTAACCGATTATTATCAGTGCCAGCGAATAGCGAAATACAGGGATTATGTGATAGCGAGTTGGTTGAATCAAGAGGAGAGTGAATTTTCGAGAGTGTATACAAAAAAATATGCTTTAGCTGAAATGAGTGGATTGGAAATGATCAAAGAATCGGAGACGTATGAAGATTTGATAACAGATTATATGATATTACCGAATGAAAACGGTAATGAATTGGAGATAGTTACCGAGGAAATGAATAATGATTACGAGGTATACAGGTTAAAGCGGAGCGATTACAATTTACCGGTAATGAAAATAATAATGAATGATGAATTATCATGGTATAAGAATGGCACCTTTACAGTAAAAGTGACAGACGGGAATGGATTGAAACTTAGTAGTGCCAAGGTGTTGGTGACAAACGGAGCAGATATAAATTTTGAAGGGACGACAGATGTAAATGGCGAAGTAATAGTGCCGTATTTTACAAGAAGTTCTAATAAGATAACAATAAAGGCGGTGAAGGCATTTTACGGGGATTGCGTTAAAGTGTGTGATGTTAAAACGAATACGATGGAAGTGAATTGCGTAAAAGAAGTCAGTGCGTTTAAGGATACAACAATAGAGATAGGAGTTTATACATATACAACCGGACTTGAGGATTTTATACAGAAAGTGGCGGTTCCTTCTGCAGAAGTCGTATTAAGCAACGGAATAAACATAGCAGAAACATTGGTAACAGGGATTAACGGAAAGGTGTTGAGTGAAGTAAACGGCAGGGATACGATTGAATGGCTTGGAAGGGACTGTTATGTTGATTATACAAAGGAAATAGAGGTAACGGTATCAAAGGAGGGATATAGAACAGAGACGGTTAAGATAAGGAAGGAGATGAGAAGCAACAGCAGTTGCGCTACAGGATATAATAACAGCAATCATGTGATAAAGAGGGATGAATTGAATTTATACATGGCTTATGGAGACGGAGACAGCGTGGTGTTCGGCAGGAGCAACAATTTTGGAGAATGGTGGATGCTTGAGAAGGTGGGGGAAGGAAAAAATCCTTCGGTGGCATTTGCTGGAGAGGGCACAGTGGCAATGCTTTATACCGGAAACGATAATCTCGGATATTATTACACATATACGGAATCGCCTTTTCAGCCGATAGATACGGTTTATCCGACACTTATAACATACGAGCCGGGAGTAATAGCAGGAAATGTATTGACAGGTAAGGTATATGTGGCGGGGATAGAGCATCCGTTGGAGGGATTGGAGTATGGTAATCTTCTTTATGCAGAGTTTGTGTTTGACAATCTTGACGGAATAGTGAGGAAAACATTGGTGCCTGCGACATTAGAGGAATATAAGCCGAAATCATGGCAGAGCATAGCGACATATTATGACAAGTATATGAAGAAGTACTATCCGATAGTTGTTTATGGAGACATATACGGAGAGATAAACCTGGTTAAGTATGACGGGATAAATGGGATATGGATGCCGCCTGTCGGAGTGACACAAACAAGCGAGGAATCAAAGGAGAGTTATATATCATCAAACGGCGAGAAGACTGCAGTAATATGGAGCGAGGAGAGAACAACGGACTCAAATACTTGGGATATATGGCTTAACGGAGAGTTGTATAAGACAAGCGGAACAGAGAGCTATACTGAACCGAAGATAAAATCAGGAAATTATGTTGCGTATAATGAGAGCAAAGAAAGAATAGGTCTTGACCTGTATGGGTTGAATTACATTGGAGCGGACATAAGGACATCAGGCGAAGACAGTGTTTACTATCCTGATTTTGAATTTAAGACAGAATACAACAAAACCGGACTTGAATTGAATCATACAATGTATCTGATGTGGACGGAGAAGACTAGAAGCGCATATACAGTTAAGGATACGATAATAGAGGTAAAGACAATCGGTGATTTGCAACCATTTATTGCGGGTGAATTTACAGATACGATAACTGAGGTGGATGATTCACCGTTAGCGGACATAATAAATGACAGAAGGGAGAAGATAGAGAGACTTTACATGGAGATAGGGGAGATAGAATCGGATAAGGAATACAAACTGACAGTGACAACAACAAATCCGAATAAGAACTATCCTTATCTTTTGATGATAGACGGAATAGCTATTGATACGATAGATAAAGAGGATGAGACTTCGGAGGTTTATCTGACAGAGGATATGAAGTCAGACAATACGATATTGATAACACTTGACAGGGTAAAAGGAAACCCGAACAGAGTTGCACAGATGGAGATACGGAAATATGATGAAGTGACAAATGTGTCAATACTCGGAAGCGCCATAGTTAAAATGATAACAGAGAAGAAGGGGATAAAAGAGCATGTGAAGATAAAGACAATGAGCAAAGGACTGATAGAGATGACAATAGAAGGAGACTGCGGCGGGAATCTTGAGATGGAGATATATGATGTCGCCGGCAGAAGGACAATGAAAGAGACTTTTAAAAATCTGCAAAACGGATATAATGAGATAATCTTAAATGCGAATGAACTGTCAGGCGGAGTCTACTTCTACAGACTGAATACAAAATCAAACCAATACAAAGGAAAGATTGTATTGATTAAATAAGATTTAAAAGTATAACAAATGAAACTAAAAAATCATAACCCATCAAACAAAGATGTGTATAAATAGAATGAAGCAGAGGAACGGACTGGGAATAATAATAGGTTTTATAATTCTTGCGGCTCTTGTTGTTGTAATAATGTTGAATCTTGTTTTTGACTACAACAGCAGGATAAAATCAATCAAAGACGAATATAGAAGATTGGGAAGCTCTCTTTCGCAGACAGTTTCAATGACTTATGCATTCAGCGATTCAGTGTCTTATTTCATAGAGGATTTCATATATGACAATATGATAAATGAATTATGCTCAAATGCGAAAAAATATATTGTCTCCGAGGATATGCCTCTTATTATGAATGACACTGTTACAGAGGGATTCTATTTCTCAGAAAGGCAGAATAATGATGAATTCAAAATTTCCGTCTTTTCGGGAAGGGACATTTATGAGATAAAAAAAGTGAAGAGCTCAATCAGGGGCGGTGTGAAATTCGGAGGAATCGGCCAGTACATAAAAAACCTTGAATGGCTTTCGTCAGTCGAATATGTAGCCATACAGGATATGAACGGAATAATGACTGCAACAGGAAATGTGTCAGAGCTCTCTGCAATTTATCAGGATTCGGTTCTTCAATTCTCTTTAATAGAACATGAGGAGATATTGCGGCTCTCTGATTTCGGAGGAGGAAAAATATATGAGTATGTGCACCCGATAGAAAATACAGGAAAAGTCCTTCGGATAGGATTTAAGAATGAAGACGTTAAAAAAGCGATGAACACGCAGAAGATGGCTCTGTTTGCAGGAATGCTGATGATAATACTCTTCGCGGCATTTGCATTCTTCATGCTCTTTTATTACAATAAAGCACTCAGACTCTCACAGGCGATGGTAGAGAGAGAGAGAGACCTTTCCTCCATTTTCAAAATAACGAAGGATGCCATAATAGTTGTAAAGAGAAACGCAGTTTCAATGAATGATTCGGCCGGCATTATTTTTAAAGACGGCAAGAGCATCTTAGAGAACAGCAGAGTGAAAAGCATTCTGAATAACAGAGAGCAGGTCAACAATGTGCAGGTGGAGATAGAGAATAAAAAACTGCTTCTCTCTTCAGTAAAGACCGATGACGGCAATCAGATGACTTTAATACTCAATGACATCACGGAAATGGAAAAACTCAAAGAGGAGAGAGAGAGGAATGAGAGGAGGTCGATGCTCGGAGACCTTTCTTTCAAAATAGCTCATGAACTTAAGAATCCTTTGAACGGAATTTCGATAGTTTTGCAGAGAATATCCAAGCGCGATGCAATATCAGCAGAAGAAAGGGACATGCTTGAAGATGCAAGGAATGAAGTTGAAAGGATGAACAGAAAGATAGTGGACTTCATGAAATATGCAAAGCCGATAGAGTATGATTTTCAAAAGAGAAGGATTGAAGAAATAATTGATGCGGCTGTAGACGGTGTGAGAATAATTTCGGATGATAAAAGAGTTTCTCTGGAAGCAAGCATTCCGGAAGATCATATAGTCAGATGCGACTTTGAATATCTTGTCATAGCATTAAAAAACATTGTTTTAAATGCAGTCGAGGCGTCTGAAGAAGGAAAAAAAGTGAGAATAACATCCCAAAAAACGGGAAATCAAATCTCTCTTGAAATAGAGGATGAGGGTGCAGGCATAGAGAAAGAAAACGTGGGGAGGATTTTCGACCTTTACTTCACCACAAAGGAGAGCGGAAGCGGGGTGGGCCTTGCCAATGCATATAAGATACTCACAGACCATAAAGCAAAGGTCTCGGTTGAATCTGAAAGAAAAAAAGGCACAAAGATTACAATTATATTCCAAGGAGAAAATAATGGCTGATATCATAGTCATCGATGATGAAGGCGTGCAGAGAAAGAATATGTCCGCTTTTCTCAAATCGCTCGGACATCAGGTTGTGCAGTCAGACTCTGTTTCGAGGGCTAAGTCCCAGCTTCAGGATAAAGAGTTTGACATTGTAGTATCAGACATGAGAATGAAGGACGGAACTGGAAGGGACATTCTCGACTTTCTGAATTCCCAAAAAGCAAAGTCATACTTCATTCTCATAACCGCATACGCTTCAGTGGAGGATTCAATATACATTCTGAAAAACGGAGGATATGACTATCTGCCGAAGCCCGTAAATCTTGACGACCTTGAGAGAAAAGTAAAGCACATATCAGCTCTGATAGAAATGAAGGATGAGAATAGTTTTCTTAGGAGCGGGTTTGCTGAAGAGACGAAAACACTCCTCTATAAATCCGAAAACATGAAGAGAATCATAGAGATGGTTGATAGGGTGGCTGACACAAAGGCGCCTGTTATGATATTCGGAGAGTCGGGAACGGGAAAGGAGCTTGTTGCAAGGATGCTTCACGACAAAAGCGCTAGGAAAGACAAGCTTTTTGTGGGAGTTAACTGCGGAGCATTGAATGAAAATCTCCTTGAAAGCGAACTCTTCGGATACGAGAAGGGTGCATTCACCGGAGCTCAGGAGAGGAGAAAGGGCAGGTTTGAAATAGCAGACAAAGGAACGATATTTCTTGATGAAGTGGGGGACATATCACTCAACATGCAGGTAAAGCTTTTAAGAGTGATTCAAGAGGGGGAATTCGAAAGGGTGGGAGGAAACACTCCCGTCAAAACCGACGTGAGGATAATAACAGCCACTCATAAAAACATGCAGGCAATGCTCAAAGAGAAGACGTTCAGGGAAGACCTTTATTTCAGGCTTAACGTAGTCAACGTGGAGATTCCTCCATTAAGAGAGAGAGGAGAGGATATCCTTCTTCTTGCCGATCATTTTGTTTCATACTATTCAAGGGAGAATAACAAAAAAACAAAGAGACTTTCGGACTCTGCAAAAAAGAAAATTGCAGATTACTCGTATCCCGGAAACGTCAGAGAATTGCAGAACATAATCCAGAGAGGTGTGATACTCTCCGCAGAGGATGTAATCTCGGATAAAGACATAATTATACAATCCGACAAGACAACATTTGAACCGACAGGCGGCTCTCTTGAAGAGCAGGTTGAATCTCTCGAAAAAATGCTCATAGCGGAATCTCTTCAGAAAAACAGCGGCTCTGTAAAAAAGACGGCAGAGAGGTTGAAAATAACTGAAAGAATATTAAGATACAAAATGAATAAATACAATATAAACTGAGAGGAGAATATGAGAATAATAATTGCGGCAATCGGAGCAACTCTTGCTTTTTATGTCATCTATCTTTTCAATAAACTCGTAAAACAGAAAAACTACGTGAAAGAGGCATGGAGCGGAATTGATGTCCAGCTTAAGAGAAGGTACAGCCTTATTCCAAATTTGGTTGAAACAGTCAAGGCATACACCAAGTATGAGGGAACAGTTCTTGAAGAGATAACAAAGGTGCGCCAGAGGTGCATTGACGCATCGAACGTGAAGGAACAGAGCGAAGCCGAGGTCATGCTGACAAACGGGTTCAAGCAGTTCTTCGCTCTTGCAGAGGATTATCCCGACCTTAAGGCAAATGCTCAGTTCATAAACCTACAAAAGAATCTCATTGAAACCGAGGACGCAATACAGTATGCGAGAAGATACTATAACGGAACAGTGAGGGATTTCAACATAATAACCGAATCCTTTCCTTCGAATTTAATCGCTCTTATCTTCGGTTATAAAAGCAAGGATTATTTTGAAGTGACCTCTACTACCGAGAGAGAAAATGTAAGGGCGGACGTGAAAGAAGAAAAATGAAGAGAATTTTTCTTTTTGCGATTATTCTTCTCGCCTTATCTGCTAAAACGAGCGGGCAGGAGTCAAATGAAGAAAAAATAACATCCTTCATTTCCGACGTTATAGTAAAGGAGGATGGAGTTCTTGAGGTTACGGAGAATATCAGGGTATATGCCGCAGGCGATAATATTATCAGGGGCATATACAGGGATTTCCCGATTGCATACAAAGACCGGTTTAACAGCAATGTAAAGGTTGATTTCAATCTTCTAAGCGTCACAAAAAACGGATTTGACGAAAATTTCAGAATAGACAAAAGAAAAAATTACGTCAGGATTTACATAGGAGAATCCGACGCGCTTCTTGAACCGGGTTATTACATTTACACATTGAAATATGAAACAAAGAGGCAGATAGGATTTTACAAAGACCATGACGAACTTTACTGGAATGTGAACGGAAACTACTGGATATTTCCTGCAGAGACAATAGAATGCAATGTCTTTCTGCCGAGCGGAGCCTTCAAGGGAAATGTCATGTATGACGGCTTCACAGGATACTTCGGTTCTGACGGGAAAGAATTTTCAGCCGTGATTGACACCTCCCGCGGGAGGATAACATTCAAAACAACGAGAAGATTCGAATCAAACGAGGGATTGACCGTGGTTGTCGGAATCGAGAAGGGGATTATAGAAGAACCGACTCAAAAGGAAAAATTGGAATATTTTCTAGAGGACAACAAAGACTTTCTGTTTGCATTTGCCGGGCTTCTGGTTCTGTTTCTCTTCTTTTACGTGTCATGGCTGAAGGTGGGAAAGGACCCGGAAAAGGGTACCATTATTCCTCTCTTCCAGCCGACGGATAACCTCTCTCCGGCTGAGATGCGCTACATCATGCGCATGGGTAATTATGATTCCAAGACGACCAGCTGTGCGCTTCTAAACATAGCAGTGAAAGGCCACATGACAATAGAGGATAAAAACAAAATATATATCTTAAAAAAGAATCATTCCGAAAAAACAAAACAGAAGAGTTCAGACGAGGAGATTCTTTTCTCAAATCTTTTCTCTCTTGTCAGCGAGCTTATTCTTACAAACTCAAACCATGAAATAATCGGAGGCAGCGTAAAGGAGCACTCAAAACACTTAAAGGAAAAATTCAGCGAGAAATATTTTTTCAATAACACGAAGTATTTTGCCGCGGGCATAGCGATATCTCTGATCATAATAATCGCGACATTTTTCATATCTGACAAGATGAATCCAATAGCCCTCTTCATGTATGCATGGCTATCAATATGGTCTGTAGGCGTCTTTGCCCTGCTTGCCGTCGGAAATGCACTTTGGAAGGAATCTGTGAAAGACAAAAAACAGCTCTCAAGCGCATTTTTCATGACATTGTTTTCAATTCCTTTTGTAGCAGGAGAAATCTTCGGCATATCAGTTTTAATTTCAAATTCCTCCATGCTTATAAATGCGGCATTCTTCGGAATGATAGCGCTTGACATCCTTTTCTATAAATGGCTGAAGGCGCCGTCAGTAGAAGGAAGAAACGCGATGAACAGGATAGAGGGTTTCAAGATGTATCTGCGTTCGGCAGAAAAGAATGAACTTGAGATTTCATCCAGGCGCGCACCTGATGAAAAGGAGTATGAAAAATATCTTCCGTATGCTGTAGCTCTTGACGTGGAGGATGGATGGACAAAATCATTCACTGCGAATGCGGGTTACGCAGATTATTCGGGAGAGAGAGGCTATAGGCCGTCTTGGTATTCAGGTTCTTTCGCGGGAGCGGCATATTTTTCATCGGCTTTTTCTTCATCATTCGGTTCTGCCGTTAATGCGTCGTCAATCTCTCCGAAGCGCTCATCATCGTCCGGATTTGGAGGAGGAAGCAGCGGAGGCGGAGGAGGCGGAGGAGGAGGCGGAGGATGGTGAGAAAAATCATTTTCTGATTAAGTGATTTTAAAAGATTATTTTATTCCTTTGAAAGAATATTTATTTGCAAAAAAATAAAATTGGCGGATATGTGCGGTGAAGCAATGGAACCAGCTTCAAAAGAGCATTTTAGCTGATTTATGGCATTTCTCAGTATTTTCAAAAAAAGGCGTCCCCCTCTTGATTTTTGTAATACATTGGTGTATAATTAAGTCATATGAATTATATAGGTTACGGGAAAACGGAAAAAAGGCAAAAAATTCACTCCATACAAACATACATAAACATATACAAAAGGATATAAACTGATGTTCAGTTATTTTGAATCATCATTAACGGAAAAGACCACAAACATCAAGAAAGGAGGCACTATGCCAACGAAAAAAGGATGCGCATGCGGATGCAAGACAACAAAGAAAGCGGCACCGAAGAAAGCAGCTGCGAAGAAGACTGTAAAAAAAGCAGTTAAAAAGACAGTCAAAAAAGCAGTCAAAAAGACAACGAAGAAGTAAGAAAGTTTCAATGATAGTCGGGGCTTTTAAAAGCCCCGCACTATTTCCCCACCCTTCCATAAATAAAGAGAATGTTGATTGAAAAAGCAAATGTGATATAATCGCATAATGCATAATCTTGTTCCTGATTTCATACTTGAAAAACTAAAGCAAAAAAAATCACACGGTGAGATCCGTTCATCGGTTCTCTTTGTCGACATCAGGGGCTTTACCAGAATGACTGAGACTCTGATGAAGGAGAGCAACAAAGGGAGTGAGATTCTCTCTTCGATAATAAATGAAATTTTCTCCGAGTTAGTTTCATCAATTCACAGACACAATGGCTTTGTTGCAACCTTTGCCGGAGATGCTTTCACCGCAGTATTTCCCAAAGATAAAGGAACAAGGGCGATCGCGGCTGCAGTAGAAATTGTAAATCAAACAGTTAAAAATCCCGTCAAAAAGACTCTTCACGGCGATTTTGAAATTGCCGTTCGAGTGGGCATTTCAGAAGGATTTGTGAGTTGGGGAATCATAGACGCTGATGAGACAAAAACATACTATTTCAGAGGTGAGGCAATCGACAGAGCCGCGGAAGCAGAGGCGAAGGCTGAGCCTAATGAAATTGTTTTAAGCGAAGAAGCTGCGGAAAGTGTAGACGAGAAACTTTTTTCGCGGTCAGAAAATAAAATTAAGCTCACGGGTTTGAATCCATCTGATTGTTCGGTCCCGTCTGTTCCCATGAAACCGGAGAAAGACCTCATAAATGAATTTTTCAACACTCAGCTGATGCCTCAAACCTCAGCAGGAGAGTTCAGAGACGCGGTATCTTTGTTCGTTTCCTTCAAAGGAAGATACGAACATGAATCTTTAAACAATCTCATGAAAAAAATCATTTCTCTTACAGACGGGTACAAGGGTTATTTCAACATGATAGATTTCGGAGACAAGGGGTCTAAGGTCGTGATTGTCTTCGGAGCGCCCGTTTCATACGAAAAGATGCTTGAGCGGTCGATAGAGTGCGCTAAGTCCATAGTTGAAATCGACAAAGAAAACATAAAAGCAGGCATCACCTTCGGAAGGGTTTTTGCAGGTTATGTGGGATCCTCTGACAGATGCACGTACACAGTGCTCGGCGACAAAGTCAATCTCTCTGCCAGGATTATGAGCGCCGCCAAAACCGGCGAGGTCTGGACAGAAGAATCGGTTGCGGAAGAGATGAAATGGAAATTTGATTTTACCGACATGGGAGAGATGCAGTTCAAGGGTAAATCCGAAAGGGAAAGAATCTTTAAAGTTCAGTCAAAAAAGAATCTCTCCAGAGAGGATTCCCTCTTTGAAAATGAGATAGTGGGAAGAGAAAACGAAATAAAAAAAATACAGGATATAGTGGAAGTTAAACTGTTTAATCATAAATTCGGAGGATTTGTAAATATATTCGGAGAAGCAGGCGTGGGAAAATCCCGCCTTATGTTTGAAGTGATGCAGAGAAATATCGAATCCTGCGAGTCAATGCTTCTCAAGAATGATGACATATACAACAGAAGCCTTTATCCGTTCGAAGTTTTTTTCAAGAGATTCTTCAATCAGATAAATTCTGACACGCTCAAAGAAAGGAAAAACGAATTTGAAATTTCATGGAAGAATGCTCTTGAAGGAATACCTCATAAAGAAAAAGAAGTAAACGAACAAGATATACAATACACAAAAGAAATTTTCAAAGGGTTTCTTAAAATTTCTGAACCGGATTCCGTGTGGGAGTCTATGGACTCGAAATTGCGCCTGGAGAATACCCTCTTCGCCTTCAAGCATCTGTTCAAGATTCTCTCTTTGAAAAAGCCTCTTCTGATTTGCGTTGAGGATATACAGTGGCAGGATAATGACTCGAATGAGTTTTTCAAGGTTCTTTCAAGAAAGGCAGAGAATTATCCTATTCTTATAATAACAACTTCCAGATATTCAGATGACGGTGAAAAGATTTTGCTTCCAGTTGAGAATGGCTGCGACGTGGAAAACATAACTGTCGGATCCCTAAGCTTGGAAGATAGCAAGGATTATATATCAAAACAGCTTATATTCTCTCCGTCAAACGCGCTGATTGGTAAAATCTTTGAAAAGACGGACGGCAATCCTTTTTATATAGAACAGATATCGCTGTATCTTATTGAGAATGATATTCTTGAAATAAAGAATGACGAGTACTCTCTTAAAAAGGACATTGAGGAGATTCCGCACGGAATAAACGCCATAATAATTGCGAGAATAGACAGGCTCACAAGGGAGCTGAAGGAGATTGTGCAGAATGCGGCGGTGCTCGGCAGGGAATTTGAGGTTGAAATTCTTTCGAGAATGCTCAGCGGAAAGGTCAACGAAAAATCCCTTGATGAGGGAATAAATGAAAAGATATGGCTTCCGTTGAATCAGGTGAAATACATATTCAAGCACAATATGATGAGGGACGCCGCTTACAACATGCAGCTTAAAAACAAATTGAGGGAGCTTCATCTGATAGCAGGTGAGACGCTGGAAAAAATTCACGGAAGCGACAAACACAAGTATGCGGACATCGCCTATCATTTTGAGAGGGGAGATTCCTTCGACAAAGCCCAGAGCTACTATAAAACTGCGGGATTCGATGCAAAGCAAGATTTCAAGAATTATGACGCGGAAAAGTATCTTCTCTCCGCTTTGAAATACACTAAAGATAAAAGCGAAAAAATCGAGATAAGACTGATGTTGGGAGAAGCTTACTATCAAATGGGTGAATGGGAAAAGACAAAGACCTTGTACGACAGTCTCATCGATGACATGTCCGAGAATGACGATGAACTTTTGAAAGGGCGTATTTTCATAGCAAACAGCGAACTGCTTTTCGAGAAGGGAAATATTGAGGAATCAAAAAAATCTCTTGATAGGGCTGAAGAGATATTCGTCAGGCTGAACGAAAAAAAATGGTCGACAAAAGCGCTGATGGCAAGAGCTCAGATTCTATGGAGGCAGGGAAATCTTGAGGAGAGCGAGAAAATTTACAGAGAGGCGCTCGAGAAGGCCACAGCTCTTGATGAGAAAAAACTGATTGCGGAGACGTATCTAACGCTTGGAAATATATACAAAGACAGATGCGTGTTCGACAAGGCGATGGAGTACTATGAAAAAACAAAGAAGCTTTCAACGGAGAATAACCTCAAGACAGGATTATGCGGAGTCATAGGAAACATGGGGCTGATAGAGTGGATGAAGGGTGATTATCAGAATGCTATGGTTTACTTCAACGAGGAGATGGAGATAGCAAAAACCATAGGCAGCAAATTTATCATGAGCTACATCTACGGAAACATGGGGTCTGTCTATTTTCATATGAATGAGTTTGACAAAGCGGAAGAACATTATTTAAAGCAGATAGCAATAGCGGAGGAGCTCGGAGAAAAGAAAAACATCAGGATAGCGCTCAACAATCTCGGCGGCGTGTGCGAAATGAAGGGAGAGTATGAGAAAGAGCTTGATTATTTCGAAAAGAGTCTGAAAATTGCTGAAGAGCTGAATGCAAAAATGGGAATAAGAATAGTGTTAAGCAACATAGGAAACGTTTACGGCAAGTGGGGAGAGCATGAAAAATCCCTCAAGTATTTCATGAGAAGTCTGAAAATCGCTGAGGAGCTTGACGATAAGCGCGGTATTGCAATCCTTAAGCTTAATATTGCCTCTTCTTACTCTTTAAAGAACGACCTTGAGAACGGTGAGAAGAACGTAGATGAGGCGCTTGACATAATGAAGCAGTACTCACTGAAGCCGAACATGCCCAAAGCGATGCTTGAGAGGGCTTCAATTCTTTTTAGGATGAAGAGGTACGACGAAAGTCTCGCTCAGGCAGATGAAGGAATTCAGGTTGTCTCAAACGGCGATTACATTCACGAACAGAATGAAAAAACACAACTTCGGGTTTTGCGATTGCGGATTATTGCATTAAAAGAGAAGAATAGAGCCATAGAAGAGCTGAAAGATCTTTTAAAAGATCTTTCTGATCCTCTCGACATAGGCGAAGTTCAGCATGCGCTTTATGACCTGACCGGCGAAGAGGAATCAAAACATCAGGCGATGAAGGGCTATGAGAATTATTATTCGTCTCATCCGATTCATGCGGTTAAAATGAAAATAAAGGAGCTTGGAGGATAAATGTCAAAAGAGCAGGACTTCATCATCACAAGGCGGAGCATAAGAAAATACTCCGGCAAAAAAATCGATGAAAGCGTTTTAGAGATTATTCTGAAAGCGGGTATGTACGCTCCGTCGGCTCATAACACTCAGCCGTGGCATTTTATTGTGATAAGAAACAGAAGCATAATAAATGAGATACCAAAACTTCATAAATACGCCGAGATGACAAAAGATGCCGATGCCGTAATTTTGGTCTGCGCAGACACAAAAAGGCAAAGCGACGACGGCTACTACGCGCAGGACTGCTCAGCCGCAACGCAGAACATTCTCCTTTCGGCTCATAGCGAGGGACTGGGAGCATGCTGGCTTGGAGTTTATCCGCAGAAAGACAGAATGGAAAAATTGAAACACCTTCTGAACCTGAAAGACAATCTGATTCCCTTTTCAATGGTGGCGTTGGGTTATCCGGCAGAAAAGAAAAAGAACGATGAAAGATTCGATGTTTCTAAAATCGATTACATAAACTGAAGGATTTATGTAAAAAGCGAATCGTCCTAAAGAAGAAATAAACTCGAGATTATCACAAAAAGAGAGATATATTGATGCATATGAAGGCGTTCTCTGAACATAAATGCGGACATTATTGCAGTTATCAGTGGGGATGAGCAGAAGACAGGAGAGGCGAGCGAGATGGGAATTTTAGTGGCTGAATAGTAAAATAGAATCAGGCCGGCCCCAACGAAAAGTGCGAAAAGAAACGCAAATGAGACTGATTTAAAATCAACAAAAGCATCCTTCTCTTTTCTAATCGCCCAGATAAAGTACGGAGTAAGTAGCAAAAACGAGAGAGATGAATTGAAAAAAGAGAGTTCATAGACCTTTACCTGGGAGAGCATTATTTTTGACAAAAACGCCCATACGCCCCAGAGTATAGTTGCGGCAAAAGTCAGAGCGAGCCAAAGATGTTTTTTTTGTTTATCTTCCGCTTTCGTCTTTTTCTCAAAGGATATTCCTATGCTTCCTGCAATTATCAGAATAACTCCAGTTGCCTGAGGCAATGACATTTTTTCTCCGAGGATGACAATCCCCAAAACGACGCTGAAGATTGATGAAGAGGATATTATCGCGGTAAGCACTGAGACGTTTCCATTTAAAAGCGCCAGAATATAAAGTACATATGCGAGAGTGGAAACGACCTGAACAGCCGAAAGCTTAAGAAGAGTCATACCCGCCGGAATGGTTCCCTTCATCACAAGAAAAAAAGCAGCATTCAAAGAAAGCTGGACAATGCCTGAAATGACCATCAGACGCCCTGTCTTCAAACGCATTACAGCATACTTTGAAAAGGCGTCCGCCATGCCTATTGAAACTGCCGCAAGAATCGCCGTGAACATGGAATCAGTATATTGAAATATAAAAAGTTGTAAAGAGTCAATATTGACATCCGTCATTCAATCATTATCATTTTTAATATAAATAAAAAGAGGAGTTTATGAGCGGTAATTTCTTTTTTGCTGACATTTCCAATTTTACAAAGACAACCGAGATGTTCATCAAGAAGACCCAGTACGGGGTAGAGGTCATAAGGGATATAGTGGACTCTATCTTCAACGGAGCGATTGAAAAAATTTATGAAAATAACGGTTACGTGATTCTTTTCGCCGGCGACGGACTGCTATTCTGCATACCTCCCGAGTTTATTGGTTCTATAAGGAATGAGTTTGAAAAAAGCATTGAAACATTCAACGAAAAAATGTCGACCGCTCTCGGAATAAAGATTGAAGAGATGAATAAAGGACTTTTTCCGCATACAGTGGCAGCAAAGGCAAGAAAATTTTTATACTTTCATCCTCAGAAATCTTCTCTTTCATACGATGACGTGAAGAGCATAATGAATCTTGAATTTCCGCCGATCATAAGCGAAATGAGAAGCAAGAATTCCCACGGAGAACTCAGAGTTATACCGGCAGGATTCATAAACATCAGCGAAGAGAAGTCGCCAGAAGACCTCGCGGGTTTTTTTGAACACATGATTTCGGAGGCGGACAGAGAGCAGGTATACGTAAATAAGATAGAATGGGCCGACAAGGGCTGGATGGTTCTCTTTGCCTGCGGCCTTCCAGTCTCAGTCGAAAATGCTCCACTGAAGCTTCTTCACTATATGGAAAGTTTGAATAAAAAAGCGGAAGAACTTGGGATTCGCATTAAAGCCGGATGCACTCTCGGAAAAGGATACGCCGGAATAATCGGAGGAAAGGAGCGGTGGGAGTATACGTTCATAGGCGGAAACATCAATCTTGCCGCGAGAATCGCGGTTAAAGCCGACCCGGGAAAAATATTCTGCGAAAAAGCGTTTTTTGAAGAGCTTTCGAGTCATGCTCTTTTTGAGAAGAGAGGGGATTTTCAGTTCAAGGGGATTGAAAAAAACGTCGAGGTCTTTTCTTTTGAAGGTTTTGCGGAAGAAAAGAAGTCGAGCATTTTTGTTGGAAGGGAAGCTGAACTGGAATCGGCATTGAAACATCTCTCAAAAAGAAATTCATGCCTGATAGTGTCCGGAGAGGGAGGGATAGGAAAGACCCACTTTATCGAGATGGTTCTAAAAAAAGCAAATTCACCTTTCGTGACCGCCTCATGCTCGTTTAAAAAAGAGCCGTACTACCTGTTGATGCGAATTCTCATGCAGACGGAAAAGTTCAAAGAGTGCATCGATTCTTTCGGAGCTGTTTTTTTAAAGACCGCGAAGATTCAAAATGCCAAAGACAGGTTTTTAGCCCTCGCAGGGGCGCTGACGAAAGACCTGATAATAGCTGTTGATGATTCACAGTATATTGACACTGAAAGTCTGGAACTTATAAACTGGATTTTCTTTGAATCAAACGAATTTTTGAAATTCATCTTCGTGGGAAGGGACGTGTCCAATTTAACTTTTGTCGATTCAAAGCTTTCAAAGTACTTTAAGATGGATGTGAAATTAAAGGGATTTTCAAAAGAAGGAGTGTCATCATTCTTAGCAGACTCTTTCAATGCAGTTCCGCGAGAAGATGACGTAAAGGAGATGACAAGAATTTCGGACGGAAACCCCCTGTTTCTGTCACAGATTATTTCTTTCATGCAGAGAGAGGGAATGGTTGATGCGAAGGAGAATTTCATCGAATTCAAATCAAAACTCAAAGATTTTCCTTACTCTCTCAAAGAGCTTATCCTCGTCAAGTTCGACAAGTTTCCCTCCCAGACTAAGGAGTTTGTTGAAACCGGCTCGGTGATAGGAGAGGAATTCGCCAACTCGATTGCATTCAATTCAATGGGAGAGGAAGAGAAGAGCGTGGAGAGCGCCATTCTTCCTGCAGTCGAGAACAGAATTTTAAGCAGAAAGATGGAATCTGTATCTATGTTCTATCACTCGATTGTAAAGCAGACGATATTTGACAGGATGCTTAAAAAGAGGATAGATGAAATCTGCGTAAGAGTCGGAGATGAGATGGCAAAAGACCAGGATAACGGTTA
>JAQVDU010000026.1 GCA_028698175.1 bacterium
ACAAGGGGGCGCCGTGGATAAATGCATTATCAAAGGCGGAGTCAAGCTTAGAGGGGAACTCTCTGCATCAGGTTCTAAGAACGCGGTTCTTCCTATAATGGTAGCCTCTCTCCTTTCCGCCGGAAAGAGCGTGATAAGGAACGTTCCTGACGTGGAGGACGTAAGATATATGGTGAAGGTGCTTGAATATCTCAGAGCAAAAGTCGAATTCAATAATCACACTCTCTTCATAGACGTTCCGGAGAAGCTTAACCACAAAGCTCCCTACGATCTTGTGAGAAAGATGAGGGCATCCTACTATGTCATGGGACCTCTATTGGGACGGTGCAGGAAAGTTGACGTCTCCCTTCCCGGCGGATGCGCCATAGGAGAGCGTCCCGTTGACCTTCACATAAAGGGATTTGAACATCTGGGGTGCAGGGTCATGCTTGAACACGGATACATAAAGGCAAGAGCAAGAAAACTGAAGGGTGCGGAGATCTTCCTTGAAGGCGGAAAGGGACCCTCTGTGGGAGCCACCATCAATGTGATGATGGCTGCTTCCCTTGCATACGGAAGAACTGTCATAAGAGGCGCCGCCATAGAGCCCGAGGTCGGAGACGTAGCTCGTTTTTTAAATGCAATGGGGTCAAAGATAACAGGCATAGACACCTCAATTCTTGTCATAGACGGCTCAGAGAAGCTCAACCCCGTCGAGTTCAGCGTCATTCCTGACAGAATAGAGGGGGCAACTCTCCTTACTGCGGCTGCGATAACAGGAGGCGAACTTTACCTTAAGAACTGCAATCCGAACCACATGAGCTCAGTGCTTGAGAAGTTCAGGGAGATAGGACATTCTGTGAAGACTGACAATAAAAGCGTTTATCTGAAGGCATCCAAGAATCTCAAACCGGTTGAGATAAACGTTCTTCCGTACCCATTCTTCCCCACAGACATGCAGGCGCAGTTTACCTCTCTCCTCTCACTTGTTGACGGTGTCTCGGTGATAACGGAAAACATATTCGAGAGAAGATACATGCACGTGCCTGAACTGGCAAGGATGGGAGCGGAGATTTCGGTTGACGGAAACAAAGCCATAATCAGGGGAGTGAAAAAACTTCTGGGAGCGCCCACAATGGCGTCTGACCTTAGGGCTTCTGCGGCTCTTGTGCTGGCGGCATTGGCGGCTAAAGGGGAGAGCGAGGTAAAGAGAATTTATCACATTGACAGAGGGTACGAATCGATAGAGAAGAAGCTTCGCCGGCTCGGCGCGAAGATAAGGAGAACCGAAGAATGAATTCCAGGAAAATAATTTATGCAGGCAATGTTCCAATAGGAGGCGGATTTCCCGTTGTGATTCAGTCGATGACAAATACAAACACAAATGACAGCTCAGCCACTCTCAAGCAGATAAAACAGATTCATGAGAGGGGGGCTCAGCTGGTCAGGGTCTCATATCCCGACAAATCTTGCAGAACCTCTTTCAAAAAGATAATAGACAATTCGCCTTGCCCAGTGATTGCCGACATTCACTTTGACTACAAGCTTGCTGTAGATGCGATAGAGCTTGGAGCGCATAAGGTGAGGATAAATCCCGGCAATATGCCGAAGAAGCACCTTGAAGAGATAATAAAGGCGGCAAAGGAGAGGAACATCCCTTTAAGGATAGGCGTCAACAGCGGCTCTCTTGAGAAGGACCTTTTAAAAAAGCACGGCCATCCTTCAGAGGATGCTTTGGCAGAATCAATGAAGAGGGCTGTCGGATTCTTTGAAGATAAAGATTTCAGCCAGCTTGTCCTCTCCGTTAAATCCTCTGACGTTCTCTCCATGATAAAGGTTAATATGATGATTAAGAAGATGTTTGATTATCCGATACATCTCGGAGTGACGGAAGCCGGAGGTCTGCTTCGCGGAAGCGTAAAGAATTCAATAGGAATAGCATCCCTTCTCATGAAAAACGTTGGAGACACCATAAGAGTTTCATTGTCCGATTCACCGCTCTATGAGGTGGACGTGGCAAAAATGATTCTCCGCGCAATTCATATAAACACCAATTCTCCCGACATTATCTCCTGCCCCACATGCTCAAGGACGACCTTTGACGTCATAGCGACTCAGAAAACAATCGAAAAGATGCTTGAAAAGTCAACTAAAAACGTCAAGGTTGCCGTGATGGGGTGTGTTGTCAACGGACCCGGAGAGGCGAGAGAGGCTGATTTCGGCATCACCGGAAACGCAAACGAAGGAATAGTATTTAAGAAAGACAAGATTATCTTCAGGGGCTTGAAGGAGGATGCCTTAAAAGTTTTGATGAAAGAGGTGAATGATTATGAAAAAGAAACTTAAGATGATTAAAAAAGTTCTAAAAAGCAATGAGATGCTTCTTATTGACAATCCGCAGGAGGTCTATGACATTCTTGATTTAAACGAATCTTTCAACAGCGGGGAGTATGACGCATCAATGCTTATCGGAAAGAAAGATGCTTACGTAGTATGCGATCAGCTTATTTATCCACGCATGCAGAATGTCAGAGGAGTCAAGAGCGTTAAGGGAGATTCTTTCGAATATTTGAAGAACAACAGGCTTTTCTCGTTTGAATGGAAGAAAATCATATCTGAAAATAAAATTATAAAGCTCGGCCTGACGAATATGTCCCTCGACTCGCTATTCAAAGAGGTTTCAACATTTCATTTTCTCTCGCCGTCGCGAACTCTCGGGAGGACAAAGGAAGGATCTGAAATACTTGATATCAAAAGGCTGGCGAAGGTCATGAAGAATCTCTTTCAGTTCGCGGAAGAGTCTCTTGAAGAAGGGGTAACGGACGTTAGTCTCAGAAATATGATTGACGAAAAAGTATACTCTCTAGGATGCGACAGAAGATATCTGCCCACTTACGTGGGGTTTGACGCGAAATCCATCTTTCCCACATTAAGCGGAGAGAGGCTGGCCAAAGGAAGCATAGTCCTGATTGATGCTGGAATAATGAAAAACGGAGCAGGCATCTCTTTCTCTTCATCCTTCAGATTCGGCGTTCTTAACAAATCAAAGGATCGCATCTACAGAATAGCAAAGGACGGCCTTGACGTTATAGCATCAAAGATTTTTGTCGGGTCTACTCCGGCAGAGGCGGATAAAGCTTACAGAGAGTATCTGACTAGGCACAAAGTCAAATCAAATTCAATGGAGTATTCAGTCTCTTTCCTCGCGACGGGAGAGAACGGAGAGATAAATTCAGTTACCGACCAGAGCAGGTTTGCACAGAACCAGGTTGTAAAAATAACGTCGTCTCTCTTTGCGCCGTCTATCGGCGGAGCAAGGTTTGAGAGCATAATTCTCGTCAATGGAAAATCAAATGAGACGATTATTTAGCATACTCCTCGTCCTTCTCGTAATTTCATCCTGCGCAGGAGAGAATTTCGAATCGCTTGTCAAAGAGAAAAAATATGAGCAGGCATTCGTGCTTGCGAAGGAAAAGTACGTTTCCACAAAAGACATAGGTCATCTGAAAGATGCGCTTTTTGCGGCAAACGAATACCTTGAGGATGCAAATGCGGCTCTGCCAATTTTGCAGAATCATTACACGTCGCGCGGGAATTATGAGGGAATTGAAAATCTGGCGGCTCTCACTTATTACAATTCAGCCCTCTCATTCTACAGAAAGGACAATTATGATTCAGCTCTGATTCTTGCAAGAGAGGCGTTTTCCGTCAAACAGAATTATTCAAAAGCGCTTCTTCTTATGGGGAAGGCAATGGTGAGAAGCGGAGACCTTAAGCAGGGCTACCTGGAAATTGAAAGGGCTGTATTCATGGATTCCACACTCTCAGACGGCTATACGTTCTTGGCCAATATAAAGCTTATTGAGGGAAGAAACGAAGACGCGGAAGAGCTTTACCGCAAAGCCGTCAAGGTGAGCGAATCCTATTACGAAGGATGGATGAACCTCGGCGAATTTTTATGGGCGACCAAGAGAGGGAAAGAGAGTCTGGATTGCTTCAGAAAGGCGCTTTCGATAGATTCAACGCGAATTGACGCGTATGACAGGCTCATAAACTTTTTTACAGCGATTGACAGAATGGACTCTGTTATGAAATATATGGATGCATATCAGAGAATTACCGGAGTCAATCTAAGGTTTCAATGATTGTTCCGATTGGAAACACCGCTTCTATAAGGCGCCTTCCTTACGCCACCATTCTGCTGATATTTGTTCTGTGCGCGGTTTTTTTCGCGATGCAGCCCTCTGTGAGGAGGGGAGATGCGGAATTTTACAGATGCTACGGAGAGTACATAAATCTCGTAGCTGTGAACATGGAAAACAAGGGAATGGATTCTTTCGACTCTGAAGCTCTGGCGGCGGAGATGAAGAATCCGTCGGTTTTTGAAGAGGATTCTCTTTTTAACTTTATTTCTGAGGCGAAGAGAAATTTTGAGAAAGCCAGCAAAAACCACCCGTTCACAAAGTTCGGCGTATCCAGAAACAATATTTCTTTTGTCACACTCTTTACATCTATGTTTATCCATTCCGACGTATTTCATCTGATTGGAAATCTCTGGTTTTTGTTTCTTCTCGGGTTCAACATCGAGGATATTTACGGAAGAATAAATTATCTCGTATTTTTCATTCTGTCAGGCATATTCTCCTCTTTTTTGTTCGTTGCATCCGCCTCTGATCCGTCCATATCTCTGATAGGAGCATCGGGGGCTATATCCGGAGTCATGGGCGCATTCCTTGTGAAATTGTATAAAACAAAGATAAAATTCTTTTACTGGTTTTTTCCGGTGAAGCCTCTCTTCGGAACTTTTCTCATCTATGCTGGATTCTGCCTGCCTCTCTGGTTTATGCAGCAGATCTTTGAGAGCGCCTCGAATCTCACTTCAGGCATAGCTTTCATAGCTCACATAGGAGGATTTCTTTTCGGCGCACTTACGGCAATGCTGTTAATAGCGACAAAGATAGAGGAGAGGTTCATATCTCCGAAAGTGGAAGAGGCGTCAAACCTTCTCGGAATGAACAAAGAAGAGCAGGAGGGTGTGGAGGCATACCTTGAGCATGAGTACACCAAAGCTCTGACTCTTCTTTCAAGTAATTTCGACAGGAAGCGCACCTTCTCGGTTTTTATTCCTCTCTTTGCATCACTTGTTAAAACAAACGAATTGTCAAAGGCGCAGAAAACAATGGATGTTTACCTGAATGAGCTTAAATCCAAGGGGATGAAGACAAAGATAAAAGAGATATATTCGGACCTCAAAGATGAAGGTTTGTTTGAAAATGCGTCAAGCAGCTCAAAGGTTATTTTTGCTATTACTTTGAAGGAGCTCGGAGAAAATGAAGAATCAAGAATTGCCCTGAGAAGAGCGATTGAGCAGGAAAAGTACACGGTTTTCGGATACAAGACTCTTTTGACAGCGTATCGGCAAGAGATGCACTTTGAGGGAATAAATGAAATTGCGAAAGAATTCATAGATAAAGGAAGCGATGAGATGTCTGAGCTTAAACAAAAACTGGCAAGGAGCATAAATGAATAGAGATGAAGCGCTTGAACTTGTGAAAAGCAGGGTTGAGAACAAAAACCTTGTGAAGCATATGCTGTCATGCGAGGCATGCATGAGGGGAATGGCGAAAAGATTCAATGAGAACGAAGAGGAGTGGGGGCTGGCAGGCCTACTCCATGACCTTGACTATCCTGAAACCGTAAACGACCCGGCAAAACACGGATACGTGACGGTTGAGATGCTGAGGGAGCGCAAAGTAAACGAAAAGATACTCGATGCGATCCTCGCGCATCCGGGACACAAGAAACCAGAAACTCTCATGGAAAAATCCTTATACTCGGTGGACCCTTTGACCGGGCTTATTGTCGCCGCAGTCCTCATGCATCCGGAGAAGAAGATTTCATATGCTGACACGGAATTCATAATGAGAAGATTCAAAGAGAGGCGCTTCGCGGCAGGAGCAAACAGGGATCAGATAGCAGCAATATCGGAGACCGGGGTTTCGCTTGAGGAGTTTGTGGGAATTTGCGTTCAATCAATGAAAGAAATAGCGGCGGAGCTCGGATTATGAAGGTGTTGCTGACTTCCCCGCTCCCGATTGATGTTGAGAACAAACTGAAGGTTTCAGGCATTGAAACAATTGCTGGAAACGGAAGAATGACCAAGCAGGAAATTATAGAATCTGCGAAGAACGCCGATGGAATAATATGTCTTCTGAGGGATTCGATAGACGCGGAGGTTATTGATTCATCACCCGGCCTTAAAGTGATAGCGAACTATGCCGTCGGGTTTGACAATATAGACGTCAAACATGCAACTTCAAAGAAAATCTTCGTCACGAATACTCCAGACGTTCTCACCGATGCAACGGCGGATTTGGCATTCTCTCTTCTTCTGTCATGCGCAAGGAGGATCCCCGAAGCGGACAGGTATGTGAGGCAAGGCAAATTCAAAGGATGGAGGCCCGACGAGATGCTCGGCTCCGACGTTGCAGGAAAGACGATAGGAATATTCGGTTTTGGGAGAATAGGCAGAGCTGTGGCAAAGCGCGCATCGGGTTTTTCTATGAGAATATTATATACTGACCCCAAAGAATGGGACTTTCTTGATGCTGAACAAGTCGATTTTGAAACTCTTCTGAAATTATCGGATTTCATTTCTCTCAATGCATCTCTTGATAAATCAAATCAGCGCGCATTTACAATGAGGGAGTTCGAAAAAATGAAGAGAAGCGCCATACTCGTCAACACCGCAAGGGGGAAGCTGATCAATGAAGAAGACCTTGCAGAGGCTCTTGAGCAGAAGATTATACAGGCGGCCGGACTTGATGTTTATGAGTTTGAGCCGGAGATAAACGAAAGACTCAAAAGGCTCGACAATGTGATACTTGCTCCTCATATGGGAAGCGCCACCGTTGAGACAAGATTGAAGATGGCTGAAATCTGCCTTGAGTCAGTGAAAGACGTTCTTATAAATAAGAGGAGGCCCGATTCATGCGTAAATTTTTGGTGATGATTTTAATCGCTGCGGTTTTTCTTACCGCGTCGGCAGATCCTTTCTTCTCGCTTGACAAGGCTGACCATTTCATGACTGCTTTCGCGATGACCCTTTCCGCGTCATTGGCAGTTAAAGCAATGATGAGCGACAGCATTCCTGAATCAGGAAGAATCCTTGCCGCGGCGGCGATTCCTGTATTTCTCTCTTTTGCAAAGGAGGTTTATGACGGAGTGTCAAAGGAGGGGACTGTATCATACAAAGATTTGATTTATGATTTTGCCGGAATATTTCTTGGAATTTTAATAGCGAGGTGAAAATGCTGTTCAAAAAGAAGTTTAAAAAAGACGAAAAATATGTGAAAGTCGAACTCTCTCCGGCTCAGATGTTTTACACCAATGCGCTCTCTATAGAGGCCCTGGTAAATGTTCTTGAAAGAAAGAGCATTTTAAACAAAGAAGAGGTCCTTGACGAGATAAAGAAGCTGGGGGCAGAGAGAAAAAATAAAATGGAGGAACTGAATGAAAATATCAAAAAGAGTTAACTTGATGCAGGAGTCGCCCATAAGAAAGCTCCTCTCTTATTCAGATGATGCCAAATCAAGGGGGCTTAAGGTTTATCACCTGAATATCGGGCAGCCGGACATACCAACTCCGACTTTCATCTATGATGCCATAAAAAACTATTCCGAGCACGTACTCGCTTACGGTCCGTCGCAGGGGCTGAAAGTCGCAAGGGACACGGTCGCCGAGTATCTCAATTCGATGAAATACAATGTCGACCACAAGGATGTTTTCATAACAACCGGAGGGTCTGAGGCGATAGTTTTCGCCATGATGGTCGCGGCGGATTATGGAGACGAGATAATAATACCTGAGCCATTCTACACAAATTACAACGGATTCGCCACAATGGCGGGAGTCAAGGTGGTTCCCCTTACGACAAAGGTTGAAGACGGGTTTCATCTTCCAGAAGAGAGGGAGCTTGAAAAAGTCATAACTTCAAAAACAAAGGCGATACTTATATGCTCTCCAAATAATCCTACGGGAACCATATTCACCAGAAAAGAGATGGAAATGGTAGTCAGAGTAGCGAAGAAGCACAATCTATACATTTTGTCGGACGAGGTATACAGGGAGTTTGTGTTTGACGGAAAGAAGCACACGTCAATACTTGAAATTGAGGAAGCAAGGGACATATCGATAATGATGGATTCGATTTCAAAGAGATTTTCCGCCTGCGGCGCGCGAATAGGCTATCTTGTCTCGAAAAACCCGGAGATAATGAAGGGCGTTTTGAAACTGGGGCAGGCGAGGCTTTGCCCACCAACGATAGAGCAGATAGGAATGATTGAAGGGTACAAACACATGAAGTCATTCATGGATGAGATGATAAAAGAATATCAGGACAGACGCGACGTTGTCTATGAAAATCTAAAAAAGGTGAAGGGCGTCTTTACAAGGAAGCCTGAGGGTGCATTCTACGTGGTTGTAAAACTGCCCGTAGATAATGCCGACGAGTTCGCCAAGTGGATGCTTACCGATTTTTCCGTTGACGGAAAGACCGTGATGGTTGCCCCGGCAAACGGATTCTATGCAACGGAGGAAATGGGAAAGAACGAAGTGAGAATTGCGTACGTGCTTAACAGGAACGACCTTAAGGATGCTATTGAAATACTCTCAAAAGGAATAGAAGAGTACAACAGGAGGAATAGTGGATAGGATAATCCTGGACAATCCGGTATCTTCATACCTTCTTTTTCTGCTTTCATTATTCTTCGGAATATTGATGTCACTCGCACTCTACTTTCTATGTAAAAAATTCCGTGGACCGATGTTTCGCAGAATAAAATCAATAGTGATAATGCTTGTTCTGTCGATTTCAACGCACGTAGGCAGCCAGTTCTTCGATATCTCCACAGACGTTTACCACTCCGCGTTCACAATAGCCAAGATACTCTACGTGCTGTCATTCACATGGCTCTTCATAAAGCTCTCATACGTATTCATCGAAAGAATAAACAGAATAAAGCACGTGAAGGACACCGCTCTTCTTTCCGGTCAGGTTGTCTCGCTTTTGAAGAAGGTTTCTTTCTTCTTTTTCGGCATCGCCGCTATGTCAATGGTACTGAACATACTCGGATTCAACATATTCTCCATTGTGACAGGTCTGGGAATAGGAGGTCTTGCCGTAGCTCTCGGAGCTCAGGAGATTCTCTCCAATATATTCGGAGGAATAACAATATTCATCTCGGGAATAATAAAGCCGGGGGATTTTGTGGAGATTGACTCGCACTCAGGCTATATTGACGACATTGGAATGAGAACGACCAGGATACGGCGACTGGACGGAAAAACAATAATAATGCCTAACAGCCAGATAGTGAAATCTACAATAGTAAACCATTCAAGCGAGAAGGGATTGATACAGACATACGTTATTCCCCTTAAATATTCTCTTTCAGCCGAAACTGTGAAAAAAGCGTCCGATACTGTGAGAAGGATTCTTGAAGAGGACGCAAACATAACCGATAAAAATTCGATTTCAGTCGGATTTTACAAATTCGACGCATATGCTATGAATCTTTACGTCTCTTTCGCGATATCTGACTTGAAGTTTTCAGGAGAGATAAAGGAGAGGTTTCATTACAGAGTCAAACAGGCATTTGACAGCGAAAAAATAGAATTCGCATATCCCACTCAGACAATTGAATTAGCAGAGAAAAAACAAATATAAGGAGAAATTATGGATAAAGAGATGCTTAAAAGAACAGACAAAGAGGTTTACGAAGCCGTTTTGAATGAGGAGCAGAGGCAGAAAGAGAAGCTTGAACTGATAGCTTCCGAGAATTTCGTTTCAGAGAGCGTTCTGGAGGCAATGGGAAGCGTTATGACAAACAAGTATGCGGAAGGTTATCCATCAAAGAGGTATTACGGCGGGTGCGAATTTGTAGACGTAGCTGAGAACCTGGCGCGCGACAGGGCAAAGAAACTTTTCGGCGCAGAACATGCTAACGTTCAGCCCCACTGCGGCTCTCAGGCAAACATGGTGGCTTATTTCACTTTTTTAAAGCCGGGGGAGACATTCTTCGGACTTGACCTCTCCCACGGTGGGCATTTGACGCACGGCCATCCGATAAGCTTTTCAGGTATGCTCTACAATGCTGTGCACTACGGAGTGGAGAAGGATACAGAAGTAATAGATTATTCAAAGCTGAGGGAATCGGCAAAAGAGCACAAGCCGAAGATGATCATCACAGGAGCCTCAGCCTATCCGCGCACCCTTGATTTCGCAAAGTTCAGGGAGATATGCGATGAGGTCGGAGCTAAGATGGTTGTCGACATTGCTCATATAGCAGGTCTTGTCGCCGCAGGCGTTCATCCTTCTCCGGTTCCATATGCAGACATCGTGACTACAACAACCCATAAAACTCTCAGAGGCCCCAGGGGTGGAATGGTTCTTTCAAAACAGCAGTATGCTGCCGAAGTCGACAAGGCGCTCTTCCCGGGGATACAGGGCGGACCGTTGATGCACGTGATAGCGGCGAAGGCGGTTGCTTTCAATGAAGCTCTTCAGCCCTCATTCATCGACTACCAAAAACAGGTTCTGAAGAATGCTCAGTCTCTTGCCGCATCTTTAGTAAAATTAGGGTACCGGCTTGTATCAGGGGGCACTGATACGCACCTTATGCTTGTAGATTTGAGGCAGAAGAGAGTCACAGGAAAGGGAGCGGAAAAGGCGTTGGACAGGGCTGGAATCACAGTCAACAAAAACACCATTCCTTTCGACCCTGAAAAGCCCTTTATAGCATCAGGCATCAGGCTTGGAACTCCTGCGATGACAACAAGGGGTATGAAGGAGCAGGATATGGAGAAGATAGCCTCCTTTATAGACCGCGTGATAGTCAACATTGAGAATGAAACCGAAATAGAGAGAGTTAAAAACGAGGTGAGTGAGTTCACCTCTCATTTCAAAATATTCGCATGGTAAAAAAGGAGAAATCATGGCAAAAGTAAAACCTTTCAGAGGAATAAGGCCCGTTAAGGAGAAGGCAAAAGAAGTGTGCGCGACTCCTTATGATACTTTAAGCGTAAAAGAGGCCAGAGAGATGGTGAAAAACAACAGATACTCTTTTCTTCACGTGGAAAAATCGGAGATCGACTGCCCGGATTCTTATGACGTTCATGACCAGAGGATCTTCGACAAGGGAAAAGAGAATCTCGAAAAGCTTCTAAAAGAGAAGGTGATGTTTCAGGACAAAGATGAGTGCTTCTACATCTACAGACAGATAATGGGCAAACATACGCAGACCGGAATAGTAGCCGCGGCTAGCGTTGAAGATTACATCAATGACGTCATAAAGAAGCATGAGAATACGAGGGAAGACAAAGAAATAGAACGCGCCATGCACATAGACACGATTGACGCAAACACAGGATGCGTCTTCTTAACATACAGAAAGAGGGACGACATAAAGGAGATAGTTGAAAATGCCATAAGGGAGAATAAAGCGGAATATGATTTTGTCGACGAACTTGGCGTGCGACACATATTTTACGTAGTCAATGACAAAAAGACTGTTGACGCGATAGTGAAGGCATTCTCCAAAATCGACACGCTCTACGTTGCAGACGGTCACCACCGTTCTGCTGCTGCCACAAGAATCGCGCTCAAGAGAAGAAAGGAAGACAAATCAAAATCAAAGGATGCGGAGTACAATTACTTTCTCTCTGTGATATTCCCGGAAGAGGAGATGCTGATAATGGATTATAACAGGGTGGTGAAGGATCTCAACGGAATGACCAAGGAGTCGTTCCTGAAAAAACTTGAAAAGAACTTCACCGTGACTAAGCTGAAGGTAATGCAGAAACCCGCAAAACTCCATGATTTTACAATGTACATAGATAAAGAATGGTATACGATACGCGCAAAGGACGAAATAGTGGACAGGCGCGACTTCATAAAATCCCTTGATGTGTCGATTCTTCAGGATAATGTGCTTGACCCGATGCTCGGGATAAAGAATCCGAGAACTGACAAGAGAATAAATTTCATCGGAGGAATAAGGGGAATAGAGGAGCTCAAACGCCTTGTGGATTCAAAGGAGTATAAGATTGCGTTTGCTCTCTATCCGACTTCCATGGAACAGCTGATGAATGTCTCTGACACCGGCAAGGTGATGCCACCCAAGTCGACTTGGTTTGAGCCGAAGCTGAGAAGCGGAATAGTGATTCACAAGTTATCATAAAAAGACTGTATTCACATCATAGGGGCGGACCTTTGCGTCCGCCCTTCAAATCAAATACAAATACAATATAATGTGGCGGCAGGAAGCTTAGCGTTCATTCGGACATCATCACCGGCAGCATATCATGATGGGTTAGAGTTGGAATGGTGAAAACAGCAATCATATAGTGGGGACAGTACTTCGTGCTGTTCCCAATCCTCATGAGAAACATCGGTACTGCTTAGCGCTAATGCCAGGCTTCTCAATCGGAAATGTAAAGAGAAGATATTAATCAACATAAATGTGTTATATCGCAGGGACCAACCTGGTGTCCGCCCTTCTCTCTTGACAAATTTCAACTATTTGACTATAATACTATAAAAGTCAAAAAGTCAAAAAGTCAATGGAGGCATTATGCCGAAAGAAAAAAACGTAAAAGAAGAGATTCTCAAAAAAGCAAACGGACTCTTTGCGCGATACGGATATGATAAAACAACTATGGACGATATAGCGGAAGCTGTTGGAAAGAGAAAGGGGGCTCTGTACTATTACTTCAAGACAAAGGAAGAGGTATTTACGGAAGTGATAGAGAGGGAGATATCCTCCTTGAAAAACCAAGTCTTCGAATCGGTAAGGGGTGAGAAGACTGCAAAAGGGATGATCAAATCCTACGTGTTGACAAGGTACAAAATGCTCAGCAGAGTGGCAAGTTCATACAAGACCTTCAGAGAGGACTACATAAGGCAGTTTGAGTTCGTGCAGAACCTGAGGAGAAAGTTCGACCTGGAAGAGGAGAAATACATTGAAGCCATTCTGACGGAGGGAGTGAGAAGCGGAGAACTTAAGAATCTGGACATAAGCATGACAGCCGAATCTCTTGTGACTGCAATGAAGGGATTCGAATACAAGTGGTCGAACGAGACAAATTTCAAATACGTTGAAAAAGTCATAGGCACAATGCTTGAGATTTTTTTCTTCGGAATCTCAAGGGAGGCAAATAAGTGAAAAAACTCTCCAACCTGATAGCGGGAAACCCTGCGGCAGTGATTGCTGTTATTGCTATAATGACTGTCGTCATGGCATTCTTTGCCATTAAAGTAAAAATAAATCCGGATATTATAGATTACCTTCCGAAAACCGACAAAATAGTGCAGGATTTCGACAGGGTGGGCGAGGATTACGGCGGAAGCCTCACTGCATTTATAGTATTTGAGAGCGACGACGTCTTTTCGAGAGAGTCCCTTATGAAAATTGACAGAATCACGAAGCTCCTGCAGGAGACTGAAGGAGTCAATATAGTCACGTCCCTTACCAATGTTATGGACATCAAGGAGGTCGACGGAAGCATTGAGATAGCGCCTCTCTTCGAGAATGATTCCCTGATGTCAGACACTGCTTACGTTAGGGCAAGGAGAGAGTATGTGATGGGGGAGAGAATATATCGGGGAAAGCTAATCTCTTCAGACATGACAAAGGCGCTTATAGTCATGAATCTCGCAGATGAAGCTGACCAGACTGAAACCTGTGAAAAGATAAAAACTGACGTGAAGAATCTTGAAATCACAAACAAAATTCATTTCGGAGGATTGCCGTTCTTTGTTCTCGAGGTGAACCGCCTCATTGTAAAAGATTTGCTGAAACTCATTCTTCCGTGCGCTCTTTTAATGATAATCGTTCTCTTCCTCAGCTTCAGAACCGCCGTGGGAGTGATAGTCCCGCTTTTAAACGTTCTCGTGAGCACGGTCTGGACCATAGGGATTATGTCGGCTCTTAAAGTGGATGTGACGATTATCACCAACATAATACCGGTGGTTCTTCTTGCGGTGGGCAGCGCTTACTCGATTCATGTCATAAGCAAATTCTATGAGGAAATGTCATGCAATAAAAACAAGAAGGATGCCGCCTCCGAAGCAATCAGAGATGTGGCCCTTCCGGTCTTTCTCGCGGCAGTGACGACTCTCATCGGATTTCTCTCCTTTGTCTTCGGCTCATACCTTACTATGATAAGGGATTTCGGAATATTCAGCGCTGTTGGAGTGGGAATATCGTTCATTCTATCTCTTACCCTCACACCTGCTCTGCTCATCGTTTTCAAATCAAAAGCCGGCGGCAAAGACAACGGAACAAAATCCTTCCTTTTTGTAAAAATGGTGGAGTGGTTTATTCCCAAAAGAAAGTTTTTCCTGGTCCTGGTAGCAGCAATGACTCTCATTTCAGTGATTCTTATCCCCAAAATATCGAGAAGCTCAGATATAATGGATTATTTTAAAAAAGAAAGCGAAATAAGAGTTTCTGATAAAATCATCGAAGAACACTTCGGAGGGTCGACCAGAATACAGGTGATATGCGCTGGCGATATGACGAAGACGGCAACGCTGAGGGAAATGTGGGAGCTTGAAAAATTTCTTGAGGATTCTGCCGGAGTGAGAAACATCAGTTCGATAGTAGATGTTGTCAAGAGGATGAATATGGTGATAGAGGGAAATTACAACCTTCCCGATTCCGACGAAAAACTAGCAAACCTTTACTTTCTCACCGACGGAGAACCATTTGTGGAGAGGATGCTGAAAAGCGACAAAAGCGAAGCGCTCATAGAGGGATCCCTTGCAAGCGGAATGAAGCTGAAGAACGTCACGGATTTCATAAACAAAGTAAAAGAAAGAATGGACAGGGATTTCAAAGAGGTTTCATTCTCCTTGACCGGAATGCCCTCAGTGAACGTCAAGCTGGACAGGTCAATTCTTCAGTCCACGCTCTTCTCCATAGCCATGTCAATCATACTTGTCTTCGTGCTTTTAAGTTTCATGCTCGGCTCGGCGAGGCTCTCCCTCAAGGGCACCCTTCCGATACTCTTCACAATACTCACTCTCTTCGGAGTAATGTCAGCCCTGAAACTCTCTCTCGACATCGCAACATGTCTTCTCGGCTCAATTTCAATCGGAATAGGAATAGACTATTCAGTTCATTATCTGATACGGCTGAGAAAAGAACTGAAGGACGGCAAAAAATACGGTGAAGCGGTTCATGCAACTATGATGACAACCGGAAGGGCTATAGCGACCAACGTCTTCACTGTGGCGGCAGGATTTTCCGTTCTAATGCTCTCTTCTCTCCAGCCGATAGTGAATTTCGGATTTCTTATAGCGGTAACCATGCTGATAGCCGGAGCAACAGCCGTCATTATGCTGTCGGTTTCATCCAAAGAAAAAGGAGAAGAAAAATGAAAAAAATTGTTTACGCAGTCACAATAGCGCTATTGACGTCACTTTTCTGCTACGCAAATGAGAATGTCTCGGAATTGCTCAAAAGAATCGACAGCGTTTCGAACAGCCCGAAGGACCAGAAGATGTCGATGAAGCTAATACTCATTGACAAGGACAACAGCGAAAGCGAGAGGGAGATAGTGATGATGCAGAAAGGAGCAGACAAGAGGGTGGGCAAATTCCTTTCCCCCAAAGACCAGAAGGGAATAGGATTTCTCTCCCTTCCCGGGAATGTGCTTCATATCTACCTTCCGGCTTATAAAAAAGTGAAGAACATAGCCTCACACGCCAAAAACGGCTCCTTTGCCGGAACGGACTTTACTTACGAGGACATGGAGATGACGGAGTTCTCAAAGAACTATGAGGGAAAAATTCTATCCGAAAACGATTCAATATATGTCATAGAGCTGATACCGGAAAAGAAGTCAGAGACGTCGTATTCGAAAATAGTAATCACTGTTCCCAAAGAGACATACTTTCCGGTTATGATGGAGTTCTACGAAAAGGATAAGCACGTCAAAACCCTCGAGAGAAAATCCATAGAGAAGGTGAAGAGCTACTATGTTGCCAGAGAGATGACCATGACAACTTTAAAGTCCGGCCACAAAACAAAGATGCTGCTTGAGAGCGTCGAGTACGATACCAATATCTCGGACGATTTTTTCACTGACAGGTATCTCAAGGAGTGAGAATGAAAAAGATTTTGTATCTCATTCTTATTATGCCCTACATTATTTTTGCCGGGATTTCATTCTCCGGAGAAGGTGAGGCGCTCGGAAGAATCTCCCTGTCAAATGATCCGAATTTTCTCTTCAAAAAGACCAACCTTAAACTGTCTTTAGATTGCGATATAAATGAAAATACAGCATTTTGGGCCGGGACGGATTTGTTTTTTGATTTTCAGAAAGGGATTTCAGATATGTCAGACCTCTCTGAAAAGGGATCCTTCCCGGAAACGAGAATATCTCTTGACGAAACATATTTGAGCATAAAAAGGTTCCCTGTCTCCTTCATTGACATTTCCGTCGGCAGACAGAAGGTTACAGTGGGCGAGGGCGACGTCGTCAGCCCGGTTGACATTGTGTGTCCGGATGATTTGTCTGACCCGCTGACATTCGGAGATAAAGTAGCAAAGGAGATTCTTTCGGTTTATGCCTATGCGTTCAATACCGAGTTTGCGCTCCATTACTCTCCGGTCTTTGCGCCTTCTCTCCTGTTTGAGAATTTTATAGACTTGAATGAACAGTTCAGGGGAGTGGATTACATAAATGACACAGTGAAGCTGCCATCCGGTATAAAAGAATCAAGCGACATATTTGCTGTTTTGTCAGGAGACGTATCCTCCGCGTCATTCTCCGTATTTTACGGATATACAAGGACTCACACCCCTCTTCCGGAGAATGTGACAGTTGAAATGGTTTCATTGACGAGCGCCAGGGCTGACCTTGAATTCTTCTTCCCGAGAATGCAGACCGGAGGATTCTCAATCTCCCTTTCAGCCGGCGAGGTGGGATTGTGGGGTGACTTCTCCGCAAATTACGTTTCTCAGACTGAATACACAATCGATCTGAGCGATGTCGGAAGAGGCGTTATCGACACATTCTCAATGAAGAGCAAATACTTCTTTAACTGCCTTCTTGGAATGGACTACACATTTCCGGGCGGCTTCTATATGAACATCCAGTATGCGCACGGTATGAGGGGTGAGTATGGCGAAGAGATGATGCACGACTATATTTTTGTCGGAACGCGACTGCCTCTTTTCAATGAAAAAATAGTGGCTGAGCCTCTAAACATGTCATATGAGATAAGCGATTTTGACATGATAACAAAACGCGGAGCAATAGTGGCTTATCCGAAAATAACCCTTAAGAGCATGGACAATCTCGAAATATCCGCAGCATTAATATATGTTTCAGCCACCACAGGCACGAATTTCAGCAGAATAAACGGATACGACGGGTTAGAGCTTGGTTTGAAATACTACTTCTGATGAAACCAACAGCATTAGTCGTCTTGATTGTCTTCTCTCTCATTTGCCTGAGCGATTCGCTTGATGATGCGTTCGCAAAGTTTAAAGGAAGGTATGATTCAAAGAGCGAGGCTGATGCTATAATTGCCGCATCGGATGCGGTAAAGGAGATGGATGAAGCGATTGAGGAGATAGAGAAGAATGACTCCCTTCTTATGGAATACGTTCTCGCGAAGGATTACTGTCTTATGAAGTGCAAAGAAAATAACCTCAGAAAGAGCGAATATTCCGCCCTTATGAAAAAAATTGCAGTAACCTACGGAAATAGTAAATCTCCTTTTCTTGATTATGCCCTGGCGATACTTTACGGTAGGATTGCAGAATCATCAAACATCATTGACGCAGTCAAGTCCAACGTGGCGAACAACGTAAAGAAGCATGCAGAAAATGTGATAAAGGAGAATCCGTCAATTGACGGGTTCGGAGCATACCTGATACTCGGAAGGCTCCATGCGATGACTCCGAAGGTGATTTATTTCACAGGGTGGAAGTCGCTCAATGAATCCGAAAAAATGTTAAAAATCTATATTGAGAAGAATCCGCAGTCGATAACAGGGAAACTATATCTTGCCGAAACATACGGAATGATGAAAATGTATGGCGAGATGGATTCTCTGATAAATGAAATAGCCAAATCCAAGCCGGAAAAAACAAGGTTTTACGAGGATAAGGCGATAATCGACTCTCTTGAAGAATTAAGTCAGTGATTATTTCCCATACATGTAATGATCCCTCAGCTCCTTCGGGAAATGCTCCAGTGAGTATCTCAGCATAGTGCGGGGCATAGTTCTGTGATGCTTTTTTAAGAACATCTCCTCCTTCTCCCTTCCGCACCTCTTTCCCACCTCGCGGAGCATCCATCCGACAGCCTTGTGCATGAGGTCGTGAGTGTCATGAAGAATTTTATTGAACTTGATTGAAATAAACTATTGTCAAAAAATACTTGACAAAAAAATTATCATTAATATAATTATAAAAAACAAAGGAGGATTTATGATAAGGAAGAGAAGAGAAGAGAAGAGAAGAGAAGAGAAGAGAAGAGAGAATTCTCTCTTATTGAAATTTCAGTTTTTTCGATCTTATTCTTGATTTCTACATTAAATGCGTTTTCGAGCCAACATACAGTTCTAAATCCCTCTAATTTAAAAAGCGATACACAGGTTAAAATCGGATTTGTTGAATCAGGTATAGATATTTGTCACCCTGGTTTATCAGGATTAGTCGAAGGTGATAACGCTTTCTTTACTTGCTGGGGGAACTTATGCTCCGGATCCTGATGACCCTGACCTCTACAGATTTTTCCAAGACGCGAGTTTTGATGAAAACGAATTGAAACTTTACACTCATGGTACCGAACTTGCTGGTGTTGCAAAGCAGCTACAGAATTCATACGGTTTTCAAGACAATATGTTGAGTATTTATAATAGTTATAATATTCTCTCAAACAGCGAAACTTCACAGTATCTAAAAATGCAAAATGCAAAAATTGTTAATTTGGCATTTGGAGCATATCATATAACAAATGAGGGAGGAACTCCTATATTTACTCCAGTTTCTTACGTTGTTCTAATACAAGATTTAGCTACACTCTATAAGTTAAACAAGTTGATTGTTTCAGCAACTGGAAACTATAATCAGAATGAGTTGCCATCTCCTGCAGATAATTATTGGGTAACTTCCGTCAATGGCTGCGATGCTGATGGAAACAGATTTATCGGGCCAGAGAAAGGCATCATTATTGAAGGCCAGACTCTTTATTACACAATAGGTTCAAATTATGGGTCGGAACTTGATTTGTGCACTTATTCTGTACTCAATTCATGCGGAGTAAATACCTATTCATGGAGACCAACCTATAATACAAACGAGCCAAGCGAGCATGAGCATTTAAACAGTATAGGTGTAGGGATGACATCAGCGGCATCTGCAAAGATATCGGCGTATGCGTCAATACTTTGGCACAGAAGTGACAAATTTGACAATACGGATGTGGAAAATATTTTAAAATACACTGCTGATGATGTAGGAGCGGTGGGATATGATATTGAAACTGGTTATGGTCGAGTCAACATCGAAAACGCATTGCAATTCTGTGATGACAATTTTATAATAAAAGGATTTGCTTCGGATTTTTTATTTAGTTCAAACGTTTTAACAAATCAAATTAGACAGTTCTTTCAATTTTCAAATGCAGGTGACGGATTGTACGAAGGACTGACTGTAAAAAAATACGTACAACACATTGATCTAACAACGGATTTTGGCATACCAGCAGAAACTGTATGGGCTTCAACTACTTATAAGAAAGATGGTATGCAGTATAATTCAAACGGAATAAAGGATGTAAATCCTAATTATAATATTCCATATGGGGAAATTGAGAATTTTAACGGAACATCATTTGATTATGTAACCTACTGTTATTATAAATATCCTTCTTATTATTACCCGGTAAATCCAGTAGACCTTGAATGTGGTTACTCAGTAGCAATTGATAAAGTCGGACCTTCCAATCTAAGGTTAAGTGGCTTAATAACATCTCTTTATGCAAAACTGCCCGCAAACTATATTATTAAATTAACGAACAAATTGACTTATGGTACTTTTAAAAAACTCAATTATGATTATATGTATGCAACAACCTATACCGGCACATATACTTCCCTTGCATATAATCAGTCGAGTATTTTTACTGATACTTTAGGCGGAATTCCGTCCACCGGTTACTATTTCAGAACCAAAATAGATGATAATTATTATACTCTGGCTGCTGGATATTATACAAATACAATACTTTTAAAACCACCCGTTACAACTGATCCCATAGTGGCTTATACGAATAATTCAGATGCAACCGCTTACTCAAATGCGAGAAAGATGGTGGTTGATTCACTGGATAGAATTCATGTGGTTTACAGTTCGGGCGACACAATCTATCATTTGACATCAACTGATGATGGTGAGACATGGAGTGAAAAAGAAATCATTGGAAGAGGAAGAAATCCAGCAATTGGATTAATTGACAATATAAATCCTTCAGTCTGTTGGATTGCAGACAACTCAATAAAACACAGCAAAAGTATTGATGGAGTTTGGGCATCATCAGAGCTGATTTACGAAACACAAGCTGATCATTCAATAGAATATTTGGCTTACGAGCTCAAGAAAACGTCTTCCGAAGCAATAATAAGCTGGGTAGAGAATTTTACGAGTGGAAGCGCTGTTCAGCTGGCGGAATATAATCCTGTAAATACTGGAGCTGTTTTGGCTCCAATAAGAATTGATGATGGTGCTACGGATGATTTCAAATGTCCGTCAATAGCGATAGCTAATGATGGAGACGAGATTGTATCATGGAGTAAGAATGGAAATGTAATGTTGTATAATCTTGCCGAAAGAAGAAGAATAAATCTAACAGAAATCGGCGCATACGGAATACATCCAGTAGTTGATGTCTATGGTGATAAAATATCTGTTGTTTGGCAAGAGCTTAAAGATAATGGTGATTATACAATAGTTAAAAGAACAGATAGAGGCGACGGATTTGAGAACAAGGAAATGATAGTGCTGGATGAATCAAAAAATGCAGTAAATCCTTATTTAACAGCAGGAAGTCATTATGTATATGCACAAGAGAACGAGGAAGGGAATATGGATATTTTGCATTTTGCAGACTATCACGGTGGCTGGCTAAATGAATATCAGAATATTTCATATAATTCACTTGGTAATTCATCACATCCATCTGCATATTACAAACAGTACTGGCCAAAGGGAAAGTTGTATATAGTTTGGACTGAGGTATTATCTCAAGATCAATCGAAAACAATTTCAGTTCCAATAAAAATATACACAAAAACAGATATTGAGCCTGTGGAGTATATCTATTGTGATTGTGGAACTGTGAAAGCAGATAAATACCTTATCGAAAGAGATGATACTTCTATGACTGACAATTTACCGGAACATACTTCAGATATTGCGTCAAATAGATTAAAATACAAATTTTCTGGCCTAAATCCTACAAAATGCTACAGATTAAAAATAACCTTCTTTAACAATACTGCTACCAGAATTCAACAGAAAATAAGCATAGATAAAATGTCAAGTCAAGTTGAGGGGATTGAATCAGGTAAAGTTATCTATATGGAGAAATGGATTCCTAAAGGGGCAACCAAGGATTGCGAATTTTATGTGACTATTGAGAGGCACAAAGGCGAATTTGCAACTTGTTCCGAGATTGCAGTTTGTGAATATGACAAAGAAGCGAACGAAGAACAGAATAAGTACAAGAAGAATTATGCTTCAAAGAAAAGTCTAACCATCGATAATGTGAAATTCAATGAAAG
>JAQVDU010000118.1 GCA_028698175.1 bacterium
ACAGTAAGTTAAAATATCAGAGTCCGAATCACTTTTATAGAACTTACTGCGAACAACAGGATATCCCTTCACATCAATCAGCTCTTACTCTAACTAATTAGGGGCTTGACAAAGTGGATGCAGTACAGGCTTTGGATTTGTTTATAATGATGTTGATCCACAAAGTCAATCCTTACGGTTAGTAGTTTCTGGTGAAGAAAATTCAGGTGAACCTTTAGAAAATTATAATGGTATTATGTGTGCATCTGTAACTACAATTAAGGAGAGAGACTATAAACAAAATGATTTTGGACCAGCTGAAGGAATAGATTTTACTGTTCTAGATGCTAATAATAGAATTCCTGGAAATTTAAGAGGAAGTCCAGTTTATCAGCTGAATAGCCAATATTTTAATAATGAAGCATTTGATGGTGCAGACAAATTTATATCTAGAATATGGCTGTATGATATGAACGGAATTATTTATCCTGATTATAAAAATCTTCCAGAGTCTGATTATCAATTGAATACCCGTTTTTCAACTCACCCATATGTAGATATTTCAATAGATGGACAGTTAGACGCTTTTTCTTCGAAAACTATTTGTTTGTCAACTAATGAAGTAGCAGTCGGTACACAATTGTCATATAGATATCCTTATCCCGATAATCCATATTACTTAATAGATAAAGTTGACTGGCAGCAAGGTACATTTTCATGGAGAGTACCTCCTCAAACAGCATATAAAACAACAGAACCAGATTCAAAATATTGGCCAAAAGTTGAATTTAGAGCTGTATATTATCTTGATGATTATGGTAATAGAGTACTTAGAACAAAAGAGTTTTCAATTTATACACCTGATTGGAATCCTGATAATCTTGAATTAATAATATCAGACGAAGATTCAATCCGATTAAAATGGGAAATTGAATATGAAGCAGAAAGTATAAAATTATATAGAGATGAAATTTGTATTGCAACATTAGCAGGTAATGTTACTGCTTATACTGATATGTCTTTTGCACTAGGTGTCTACAACCATTATGAAGTAAAAGCTAAATATGGTGAACTCATAAGTATTAACGATAATGAGACGAATAAGCTTGATGTTTATGGGATAGCTGCAAATCCTCCAAAACCGTACCCACTTGCTAATTTTAACAAAAACAAAACAAGTTTCAATATAAAATGGATTGATAATTCTTATTTTGAAGCAGGTTACAGTTTAATTATTGAACCAGATGGAGGAACTCCAGTAAACTATCGTGTTTTAGCAACTGGTGACACCATTTCTTATCAGGCACCTATTCCAATAGGTTATACTTCAGGAACAATATCCATATTAACAGCAGGACCTAAAGATGAATTTTCAAATCTTTTTTTGAATTATTCTTATGCTGTTAATGACGGACTTCCGTTTTACTCGGCTCAGCCATTTGCTATATCACAATCAAAAGGAAATCTTTCATTTTCGAATGGCAACTATTTGATAGCATCTTCCAGAGAATATAGTACGTCAGACACAGTATTCAGCATAGAAGAATACAATGGTTTACAAAAGAATATTATATTTTCAGAGTTCTGTTCAGGTGAGCGCGATGCTGTAGCTTCATCTAATCAGGATGTTGTGTTTTATGCTAATAACGCTTTAACTAATTACCTACAAGTGATATATAAAAATTCAAATGGGGAATGGACCAAAACAGAAGTAAATACTACTGGGATAATGGATTTGAATCCAGGTGTAGAAACAATAAAATTACACTCTTTAATAGAAAAGGACGGGTATTATTACCTGTTACTAAGCAGAGAGTTTACAAATTTGGGTGGAAAACCAGCGACATATGGAAACAAACTTGCTATCCTGAAGATTTCAAATTCCAATGGAGTATTTACGATTGTTGATTATAGCGTATTGCTTTCAAACATTTTAACAGAAAGAACATATTATGAAGGCAGTTTAAAGAAGCTTTCAGATGGAAGGATAGGAGTAACATACAACTCTCATCAACAAGGAAGTACGCTCTATTCTGGTTTGGGAGTAATGATATTAGATGATGATTTGGCTAATAGAGAATATATCATTAATCCGCCTCTTTCTTCTACAACAAGCAACTATGAAATTGCAGATTTTGATATTATAAGTAGTAAAGCTAAATTACTTGTTCGAAGAGCTACTTTGTATCAAAATATAATTGAGTTGAAGACATATGAATATTCGAATGAGGAATGGATTCCTAAAGAAACAACAAATATTGACAATAAACTGAATAGAGATTACCAATTTCTTGAGAATCCAAGAGTTATATACACGAACAACGCATTGTTCTTGTCATGGACTTACAATGACGAAAATAATTATCAAGGGATTGTGAATTACAAGACTATCAATAGTTCTGGAGTCCTAAGCGCTAATAAGACTGCATTGTCTTTGAATAAAAATATAACCGATTATGCAATACAAAATCAAGATGGACTAATTAAGATTATTGCTCAATATTATGACGAAGAGATCACTGCTGGAACATACATGCTGTCAGAGATAAGTCCATCTTATAATGAAATAGCTTTAAATTTGAGTAACACTTTTTATGGTTATTCAGATGAAACTATTAACCTTACGGCTAAAGACATTTTTACAGGAGAAGCAATAGCCAATGCGACAGTCACCTTAACAAATAACAAGGACTTTAGTTTTACAGGTATAACTGATGCTAATGGATCAATAAGTATTCCGTATTACACCGAATCTGATAATGATATGGTGATTACTGTTGACAAGGAGTATTATCAGAAAAAGGTTCTTAAAGCATTCGTGACAATAAATAATATGAATGTTTCACTGCCAAGTGATATGCCTGTTTTGACCACAAAAGCTCTGAATTTTAAGGTTACTGTTTCTGATGCGACATTACCAGATGCTACTCAGATTCCAATTGCAGGAGCTACCATTACACTCCAGAGCACAGATATAGCATTCACTGGCATTACCAATCTGTCAGGTTCTGTCAGCTGTACTAAAAAAACCTCATACACAACTCCAATAAGTGTTACAATAACTAAACCCAGATTCAGGACTTTTGAAGCAGAGATCTATCCATATATGTGGTCAACAACCAATGAGGCTTTGGGAGAAAATAACCAGACACACATGGTAAGAAAACCTGCTACAAGCTATTTGAGTATTATATATTCAGATGGTGACAGCATTGTTTACGGTTCAAGCAGTGACTTTGGCAAGATATGGCATTTAGAGAAGATAGGCGAGGGTACTATGCCTACGATGGTTAGGAGGTCAAACGGTATCACTGCTTTGTGGAAGAATGGACAGATGCTTGAATATGCTACAATGTCATCACCATGGTCACCTGTGGATACTGCTGTTTACCCAGTCTACTCAATATCAGAACCGAATCTGTTTAAACATCCAGACCCCACAAATGATTCAATATTTGCCTGTATTATTGAAGGTACTGAACTGCAGACTTGGGGAGATTTTATCCTTGCTTCATGGTATGATGTTCTGATTGAAAGTATGACTTCTGAGGTGATAGTACCGTATACTGGAGATGAGTACGACAATACAATAATTCCATTTAGTCAACCAATAGTAAGTAAGTATTTAGCTTTAGGAAATTATTATAATTTAATCTCATTTACAACATCAAATAATCAACTGATTACAAAATTACAGGATCCATTTAAACTAAGTTTCATCAGACCATTCTTAGTTTCTAATCAAGACCAAATAGTTGCCAATTCAGCTGTTGATGTATATGGTAATACATCAACTTTCATCTGGTCAGCTAATAACTTGTCATCTTCGGAGATTTGGAAAAGAAAATTGGTAGACGGAAGTTTTACGGATGCAGAGAGAGTTGATTACTTGACTGGTTTTAACTCAAATCCTAAAGTCAAAGACAATTTCATATACGGTTATGTGAACGATGCAAAAAGGATAGTGACAAAGCCTGACATAAATAATGAATTCGCATATTCAGTAATTGAGGAGGCGGAAGATTCATTATTTAATTTTGATTTTGTAGTTAAAAAGACATTAACAGATGCTAATGCCTGTTTTGTGTGGACAGAGGGCGGAAACGGTATATACAAAATCAAAACAACAGAGGTTTATTACGGGACAATTGCACAGCCAAAGGTTATTTCAGATCCTACAGAAACGATTGTCGAGTATATTCCAAGCTCACCTATTTACAACTATGTATCGGGCAGGCCTTTTGTTGAAAGGATGACCTACGATGCAACAGCTATGGATTCAGTTTTGAAGTATGATGTAAAACTGGTTGTCTCCCAGACAAACCCAGTCAGACCACAGGTGCTTATGTTTGATACAACAGTCATAGATGTAATTTATGGCACACCCAATACGGTGGATACTTTGCAGTATACCATACCTGCAGAGTTGTATACTGATGGCAATGTTAAAATTACACTGGACAGACTCAGAGGAAACCCAAACCGAGTAGCCCAAATAGCTATCTATGAATATGAAGCGGATACTGCAGAGGGAACAGTAGCTGGTAATGAAAAAATGCTAAAGCTGATTACCAAACCTCAGATACCAAATATGAAGTATGATTACTACCTAATACCTACATTTGAGTATGGAAACAACATAATCAGATTCTCTGTTGCAGAACAGGGAGAAGTTACCCTGAACTTGTTTGATGTTTCTGGCAGGTGCATTGACAAGATGGCTTCAGGAGTATTCAATTCTGGTATACATACAATAAATCTACCAAAGACCTTGTCATCAGGAGTATATTTTGTTAAAATGGAAGCTGGAGGTATGACATTAATAGAAAAGCTGATAAGGATCAAATAGGAGAGGGGGGCAAAGCCCCCCTTCTTCATAGGACAGCGTATATAGTTCTGCTGTTAGTTGCAGTAAATGCATTATTTGCTGAAAAGTTTGTAAATACTGGATATATAGATTATGGGGTATCAGGCAAAA
>JAQVDU010000027.1 GCA_028698175.1 bacterium
TCATTCAGAAGAACCACCCCGCCTGTGAATTCTTTATTCTCGATTTGAATGGATATTGCAGGCGCAGTCGAATCGCTCCAGCCTGCTACGAGGTAATTTTTTTTGAATCTGTCGAGGAGAGTTTCCCAGCTTTTCGATTTTTTATTCAAAGCGAAGTATGTTCCGTCATCACTGTCATAATCAAGGATGCCTCCATCCGACAGTGAGTCCGAAATACCGAGTTCTATTTTTGTCAGTGCCGAAGTGTCTCCAGTCAGGATGGTGTACATGTAAGGTTTTTCTTCGCCTTCAAAGACAAACAAATCTGCGGATGAAATTGTATCAGTGAAGACGCTTCTGGAAAAAACGACGAGATTCGTGTCATTTGTCGTTATTGTGCGAAGACCGGCATTGAAATTGAAAAAGGAGAGAAAAGTATCGTCCGCTGAGCTTCCGACAAAAGCAAAGGTCTCCTCGAACTGCGGCGTCTCTTGTGTGTTGTTTGCGTATTGAGTCTCTCCTGCATTCGTCGAGTCGGGATTGACAATTACTCTTATCCGCTCCATGAAATAGTTTTTTGAAACCTGAATTCTGCTCTCTTTGGTTTCATTTGGGAAAAGGTTAAGCGTGTCAGAACCTATAAGAACCGGCGCATCATCCACAAATTCGTAAAAATTCACAGGAACTCCGTTTACGATCCTCTTGCCCATATTTTGTATTTTTACGCATAAATAGAGAGTGAGAGAGTCTGGAATAAGATACGGAGGGGACGCGAATTTTAAATCGCAGAGCGACGGAATAAGAATGCTCTTTTTCGCTGTAGAATAGGTTGAAACTCCCAAGGTGTCAGAATAGGAAATGAAGTAGTAGAAATACTGGTCGGTTGACTGCGCCTTTATCGGCTGCAGGTCTGACGTATGGTATTTCATGGGGTTTAGAGAATCTTGCTCCATGGGCATTGAGCGGTACGAAACGTCCGAAGGATACCTGTACATTGCGGTTATGTCAGAGATGTTAGTCGTATCAGTTATTTCAACGTTTATACTGAAGCTTTCAGATGTGTCCGGCGAGGATGGATTCAAATAATACTTTTTTATTCCGCTTGTTTCCACTGAGGGGAACGTTTCATAAAGAACGGAAGTGTCTGGAGTCGCCGCAATTGAAACGATTCTGAAACTGCCGCTCACGAGTGAGTCGGGAAGTATCAGCCTGTTCTCACCTGTTCCTGAAACAAGAGCTGTATAATCTTTTGAAACGGCTTTGTTTTCGGAATCTATCGCGATTGAGTTCATAAGCCCGTCATCCAGCTGTGTGTCAGCAAGAACCACCTTAAGGGTATCGCCCGGAGAGAGTGTATAGGAAGAGAGAGAGCACACTTTGTCTGAAAGATCCGGAATCTTTATGTCAACAAGATTTATTCCCAGCATTCCGTAGTTTTTAATCTGAATAGCGTTTAAAGATTCGTCGTCATAGGGCCCTATGTACCCCTGCTGAATATAAAAATCAAGTTCGCCAAGAAGAGTAATCTCTCCGATATTCCTCACGCCGTTTCCGGTCAGCTGCTTGAAATTGAATTCGCTCAGCAGATGGTTGAGCGACATGGCGCTTGCAGTTGATGATCCGTAGTATGCAATGGCGCCTCCGTAAGGAGATGACACGAATGCTTCTCCTATTGACATTGAGTCGAGATTGGGTTTGTCAAAGAAGCCAGTGATGCACGAATATACGTTGACGAAAGGCATTCTGTTTATGTTATATATCCTGAAGACGTCGCTGAGGCGTATGAAAAGCTGAGAGCCGATTGACTGCTCCGCTCCGTGAGCAAGAAACGTGAGATATGACGAGCCGTACGCAAGCTGATTGATGAAATCTCCGTTCTGGTCATACTTGTTCGCCATGAATTCAGGATACATGTATTCGGGAAGCATTGAAGCAAGCTTGTACGACTGATACTTCGCTTCAAAGTAATCAGGCATTCCGGGACCTGGAGGAGTTGTGTCGTATGCGAAAATCGCCCTCAGGTCGTGTATTCCGGTGTTTCGCCAGTCTAAGTAGCTTTTGGCCTTGATTATAGCAGTGTTTATGTCGCTTTCATTTCTCGCGGGAAACCTTGATATCGATATGTCCTCTATCGGATCATCTCCAGACACTGTCGCATAGTAATTATCCGAGCACACCATTCCGAATCCTGAAGCGTCATAGTAGAATGCGACCGGAATATCGTTCACAACAGAATTCAGATGATTGTTGTTGTCGTAAGAGCCGTCCGAGAGAATCAGCACGTTTGTAGGCGGTATCGACCAACCGCTATAAGCCGATATCAGAAAATCTCTTATGGATTTGACGTTCTTCTTTCCGTATGAAAACTCATCGTAGATTTCCTGACTGCCCACAAGTTTTACCGTGTGTTTGTCTTCAAAAAGCTCGCTGAAATTTTGTGCGGCCGCCTTCAGATTCTGGTTTGTTATTATGATAAACTGGCCTTCATTTAAAGGGCTTGAAAGAGAGGCGTTGATGAATGATTCTATTGTGTCACAGGAAAGGAATGCATTGAGCCCGTACACTGCATAATCCCTGTTTGAAGAGAATAGCTGGTCATCGAACACTATATCGTACGTTCCGCTCGAAGCGTCATAAACAGCCTGATAACCTTCAATCTTTTTAAGGTCCTTTCTGTATATTGAAACTGAAGAGTTTGGAAAATTTTTCACCCTGTATCTGAAATTTCCGAAACCCGCTTCACTCTCAAGCATGAAATTGATTCTTGAGTCCGCAGAGGAGAGAGTCTTCCTGTAGTCCGCCTCTATCCAGTTGAGAGCCACGTCATTTGGATATGAATCATTCGGCAAAATTTCAAAATTGATGCTGCATGTGTTTTTGTCTGTCAGATTAAGCGATTCATACTCAAATACGAAGGGCGAGAGGCCGTCCCATCCGAATGAGGATTCAAGAGCCGAATTGTAATAGAAGTCTATCCTGTGGTCTGGATTGTACATTATAAGATATGTTATTCCATGAAAATAGGCTCTGAGGTTCAGGGTAGTTGAAAGAGTGTCAAAGTCTGTTAGGGGTATTTCCGCGCTGTAGGAATCGCCTGCAAGCAGATACTTCATGTACCAGAAATCCGTGGTGTCTATAGTCGCTTTGCCTCCGATCTTCAGATATGTTGAATCGGCTTCCAAATGGAATGTAAACATAGTCGATGAAATTTCAGAATCTATCAGTGAATCGTCCATCATTCCGGAATTGTCGATTACATAGCGTATTCCGCCTCCGCCTCCTGCTGAAAGGATATATGTATTTTTCAGGTCATACTTGTTGAAATAAGTGGATTCACCTCTGATTCTCTCTCCATAGAACTCAAAATAGTCTCCCGGACCGAATTGATTGTCTCCAGCGCCAGACATATAGATGGGAATTTCAACTCCGTCATTGTAAAGCTTTATGGAGGCCGGCTGGTAAGATGAAATGTCTATTCCTGTCATTGCAAGAATCTCGTCATAGAAGACTCTGTACATACCAGTTGAATCGATTCTTATTCTCGCAAGAGGGGTGCCGTCATATGATGATTTCCTTTTTGACATCTGCCTCGGCTTAATGAAATCTTTGAGTCTGCTCTTATTTAAAACCATCGTCTCAATTGATTTTAGAATCTTTTCATCGGGTATGCTGACTTTTCCGGCAAGCTTTGATTCGGTGTATTTCAGTTTCAGAGTATAGTCGTATTGCAGAGGGTTTAAAGGCAGAAGGTAATAATCCTTGAAATAGAATGGTTTGCCTGTGACAGAGTTTCTTTCTTTGGCGCTGGTTTCAATAGTGTATCCGCAGTCTGGTGGAAGAATGAGAGCGGTTCCCCTGTCATTCGCTTCAGCTGTGTATTTTACGGTTATAGCATTGTCTTTGTCTGACAGAAGAGAGAATCCTCCCCAAATCTGCAGCGTTAAGACGGTCAATGTCGCGACTATGAAGAGTTTTATCTTACCCATAGAATCCTCTCGCTGTATTTAGCTCCAGCGCTCTCTATAAGAATAAAGTATACGTCGTTTCTTGAAAGCACATCCTCCTTTATCACGATGGTTCCCGTGACATTCTCTTTGCTTAGAAGATCTCTGCCGAGCTTGTCAATGACTTTGACCTTATACGCTGAGCCGTCATCGAACAAGAGCCTGCACTCTTTGTAAGTGAAATCTGTTTTGTATGGTTTATCTGAGTTTGCCATTTGATTTTTTACGTGAGGAAGTTTGGTCCACCAGATATCGTTTGTCTGGTCTTCGTTGACCGGAGTTTCGTCATTGACTATATAGACGACATGTACGTCTCCCCTTGAATCCTTTGCTATCTGAGGAAGGGTTATGTAGCCTTTTTGATGGGATGCAATGAGCGTCTTCTCCTCCACTTTCTTTGTTGCGGGATTGTACACAATAAAGTAAAGATTGCCGTACTGATTTTCGTCGGATACATAGACAATATAAAGCTTTCCTCCTGACACGATGCCGGCAGGATAGTAGGAGTTGGACCTCGTATCGGAAACAAGCACCTCATCATCCCATGAAACAGAGTTGAATCTGGAAACGTAAAGGTTGTCAGTGCCCGACCTGTTGGCAGAAAACAAAACATACTCGCTTGCAGAGTCGGAGATAAGGTTTGGCGAATTGATGTTCGCTGAGAGGTTGATTGCCTCAAAAGATTCTTCCCAGACTCCGCCATTCTTTCTTACATTGTATAATGTCTGGTATCCGTCCTTCTCCGAAGTGTAGATAACGCTCACATCATTGTCTGAGTAGGCAAAAATATCCGGAGATATGCAGTTGCTCTCCATTTGAGTTATATTGACTTTCTGCTGAAACAAGGAATCGAAGTAAGTGTAATAAATATTGAAGAATCCGGTCGAATCATCCATAAAGACAAGATGATGCCTGCCTGCTTTGTAATAAAGTTTGGGAAACCATGTGTATGAGTCGTAAGTGTTGGTAACTGTTATCTGTGATGACCAGAGTGAATTGTTGAAATATTTGGAATAGAGTTCAAAAGAACCTGTGCGATAGTCCTCCCAGACGACAAGGCACTTCCCGTCCGGCTCGACGGAGAGAGTGGGCATCCAGCTTAATGCATAGTAGCCTGTGCCTGCGGCGGCATCATCAAGGAATGAGGAAGTGTAGAGCCAGTCGGTTCCGTCGTAACGCGTCTTTTTAATGCAACCGTAGGCATCCTTTGACCAGTCATACCATGTTATATGAACGTTTCCCATTGTATCTGCCACTAAGGAGTGAGCCGCATTGGGCTGAAAGTAAGCCATTGTATACGGCCAGATCTCCACGGGAGCAGTCCATTGTGAAAATGCAGTGATAAATATGACTGAAAGGAGAATAAGAATGAAAGTTTTCTTAATCATTGTAAAATTATAACTTAATACTTATATTTGTCAATATATTCAATAAGTCAAGCGGATTGTAGTTCGTTTGGAAATCTAAACTACGATTTTCTCTTTTATGAAATCAGATGTGAGCCGAACAGTTCTGTTCCAGTTGAAATTCAATGACCACTCGAAAGCATCCGAACAGAACTTTTCGTACCTATCTTTATCTGAAATAACAGAATCAATCTTTAAGGCGAGGTCGCGAGTATCTTCGTAATCATACAGAAGTCCTGAAAACCCGTCCTTCACGGAATCCCTCAAACCAGGAACATTTGCGCACACAACGGGAGTTCTCAGGGAGTTGGCTTCAATGTTTACTATACCCCAACCCTCTATAAGGGAGGGATACACCGAAACCCAGGCGCTTTTCAGGATCTCAAATTTCCTTTTTTCCGAAACATAGCCTGTGAAGAGAATTTTATCTGAAAGGTTCATTCTCTTTGCCAGTTTTTCAAGAGATTCTCTGTAATCTCCGGTTCCGACAATCATAAGTTTCGCATTACCGTATTTTTTCAATATTTCAGGCATTGCGAGGATGATACGGTCTATTGATTTATATTTCTTCAGCCGCCCCACGTAAACCAAAAGGGGATATTCGCATTTTTTGACGTGGAGAGGATTTTCATAATCTACACCGCACTCTGCCACCATTATTCTCCTCTCATCTATGCCTCTTTTCACAAGGTCATCCTTTGTGGATTTTGAGATGACTTCAAAGAATGATTTTCTGTAAAGAGATTTTATCGGCTTCTCTGAGAGGTATACATACATTGCCGCCGGAAAAGGCGCCTGTTTGAAAATAGTCCTTCCGAAAATGTGAGGAATCACTACAAGCACCGGTACGTCAGTGAAGAGAGGCGAGTAAAAAGGTACCTTGTTGATATCCTCCACTATGATGTCAATGCCGTACTCTTTTATCAGTCTCTTTATGCCCTTGTAGACCGCAAAATTGAAAAAGAGTTCGTTTCCTATATGAATGTACCTGACTCCCCGTTTCTCACCGTCTATGCAGTCTTTGTAACCGCTTGTCAGAAAAAAGACTCTGTTCTCTTGTGCAAGATGCTCGGCAATCTTTGTAATGTGAATTTCAGCTCCTCCGTAGAGAGGATTTTTCATGTCGCGCCAGTTAATTATGAGAATGTTCATAATCCTATTTTACATAAAGTTTTTTTAAGTCAAGGGAAAAAGAAGAAAGGGGGTTGACTTTTGTCAAATGTTTCGTTATGATTTTACAAATAGACAAAGGAGGCAGAATGAAAAGACGGATTATTTTATTCGAGAATTTCATTGCATTTTTCATTGTTTTTGTCAGCATTCTTCTCGCGTGCTGGAAATAAAAATCTAAAAAGGAGGGATTATGCGCTCTCTTTTTGCTTTTTTACTCATGAGTTATGCCCTTTTGATTTTAAGATCCCATCAAATTTCGCCAGATTTTCTGCCTTCGGATTCCTTTGAAGTAATATCGGCTGTCTCCGGTCCCGATATGATACTTCACAACAATAAATTCATTCTCATCCTCTCCGATTCAACCTTCGACCTGTCGGAGCTGAAAATGATACTTCTTCTGCTGGGTTATGATTCACGACTGCTGTTATTCTCATCTCCTACATTCTTGAAGGCAAAATCATCTGTCGACTCTTTTTTTACATCAGCCGGAATACCATCTCTTATCATAATCGTCGGGGACGAAAACATGCTTCCCCCTTACAGGGAAAGGCGTAATCCTTATACAAAAAGACTTTACTCCACCGATTATGACTATGGTCTTATCGAAGGCGGACCAGCATTTGTGAGCGTGTCAAGGATACCAGCATCCTCGCAGCCATCCCTTGACCTTTACCTTGAAAATCTCATGAAGTTCCTGACCTCAACCAAAACTACCAATACCCGGTTTCTTGCGCCATTCTATGACTTCAATTCCGATTCTGTTGAGGATTATCTCTATTCCACTCTTTCCTATTATGCTTCAAGCAAAATAAACTGTTCACAATTGCTCATGGAGACAAACTCCCCTTATCCGAAGTATCTCTTTGACCTGAGAGAGCTGGATGACTCTTTAAAGAAGCCTGCAAATGACTTCGACGTGGGAATCACTGATTTATCCTCCGACTCTCCCCTTCTGTTGGCTTACAGGGGGCACGGCAATCCCATATCGACTGTTTTGCCTGACTTGTCTCTCCCTCAAATATCTCTCGCATCCCTCTCTGAAGGTGGAGCATTTGTCTCCTTCACCTGCCTTCTATCCGCATTTGATTCATATACAAGCGGATTTCACACATGTTTTGCTGAATCAATACTTTTTTTAAATGGGGGCTTTGTCTTTAGCCTAGGTTTCTCTTCCGAGACTTTCTACCAATATAACAATTTCATGTTCAACATCTTCTTTGATCATTATAACGACGCTGTTTACGCGCCAATCTCTTCCGATACCAATGCGAATCTTCTTGATGCGTGCAGAGACTGTTCCTCAAAACTGCTCTCCGTCTTCGGATTCAATGATTATTCCGCGTGTCAGATATCTTCGATTCAGTTTCTCGGCATTCCGCTCTTGTCGCTTAAAAAGACATTTTGTGACAAGCCATATACAGTGCAGAATACTCTCTTTTCCGATGACACACTCATTAAAGTGACGCTTCTTAAAGACGCCCCCTTCTTTCTCTCCTCCGAGACATCAATTTACGATTCTCTTCCGAGAATTGCAGGATTGTACACTCTGAAGGCGGAGAATCTGAAAGAAGGCTCTGAGCTCTTCGCCTCGTCATACTTCAACGGAATTCTCTTTGTAGATACAATTCGTATAATTCAGGGAGGTATTTCCTGCTCAGGAGTTGCTTTATCGGATTCTTCAGGGGACAATGACAATATAATTGAGAGCGGAGAGAGGGTCACGTTCTCATTTAATCTCGAGCCGCCTATAGATTCATGCGCTCTGTCATGCGGATACCCCGGGTTTGATGTTATTCTCAAGCCGGATTCTTTTGGAAGGTACTCTTATTCTTTCACTATTCCCAAGGACTGCGAAGAGGTGCGTCTGACAATAGATGGAGGAGGAAAGAGCTTCTTCTGGGCATTTGAATCATTCATGTACGTTTTACGCCTTGAACAGATCAAATCTATGGATTCTTTCTTTATATTTTCTGAAGAGAACCATCAGATGATGCTTGAATTTTTGCATGACCCTCTATTCGGAGGAACCTGCACTCTCAGAATTATACCCTCAACAGACTATAAAACGGACTGTGAAACAGCGATGGTCATGAAGGATTTCGGATCTTGCGTTTTTTTCCGGGAGTTTCTCTTTTTCTCTGATTCCTTTGATCTTAAAATTGAATTTAAAACAAATCTCTTTACAGACACCCTTTTTTCGCCCTTCGTATGCGCAAGAAAAAACTCTCTCTTTATTTACGATCCGGCTGACCAATACTTCAATTCCGACTTTGCATCCTTTCTTCGGGATTCTCTTAAATGCCTTTTAACATTCGGAAAAAAGCTTGATTCTTCAAAATTCTTTCCTTCCAATATTTTCGCATTCGGCATTTATCCCAACAATGACATTCTTGATTCATTTGAAGCTTCATATATATCAAAAGCGGCCTCCTTGAACTCAGCCGTTATGGTGGACGGAGGAGATGCGTTCGGTTACGACAAAGCCGGTGAAAATCTTCTTGGTCTCTTCGGTTTAACTTCCGCTTCAGACGGAGAGACCGTCTATTCCGGAAACTGTCTTCAGTATTCTCCGTTTCAGATAGAAGCATTCGCAGATACAACAATTAAATTTGTCGATTTATATGCATCCTGCAATCCGATTCTTGTCTGCGGAGAAAAGATTCTGGGCTCCGCCTTCGGCAACAGAATAGCGCAGTCATATCCTCTAACAAAAGTAAGCTGTTCGGACATAAACTGGCTTTATTACCTTTATGCCTCATTCATTCTTGATTTCCGCCTTTCCGTTGAATATGATGATAGAGTCAATCTCTCATACAGAAGGTCGCTCTCTGTAAAAAACACCTCCTCTTCGCCGTTGATGCTGAATATCGTATCATTTCCTTCATTCTTTGATTCGGTCACGATAGAGAATTCGAGAATCATACTTCCGGATTCATCTGCTGAAATTCTCTTCTTCCTCAGACGCAACAGCCCCGGTTTTATTTCGGAGCTTCTCTTCTCCTCCGGCTTTGACACAATGTCCGCATCTCTCTTCTATTCGCCTGTTGTTCTGCCAAAGACGCTTTGCGCATCAGTCGTCTCATCATCATTCGTCTTTGAGTGTCCGTATGCAGGAGAGGTTATTCTGCCTCCCAAGGCGTCAAAGAGCTGTTTTGTGAAAAGGAAAAACAACATGTATTTCATACTCGGAGAGACCTCATGCCTGCTGGGCGACACTATTGTCCTTGTCACTGATGAGGAAATCATTCTTGTCTCTCTCCCCTCAAAATTCGCCTCTGAAGAGAATTATTCTAAAGCGGATGTTTACTACAGCGTACTCGGAGCCAGGGTCGATTTGCATTCAAACGGCATATATTTCAGCGGTTCAAAAAAAACCTGGATTCTTAAATAGTTTGTTGACAGAGAGTAAAAATGTTATATCATCAAAGAATGAAGAAGATTATGTTTTTGATTTTAACCGTCCCATCTTTCGCCTTTCTTTTCTCATATGAAATAAAGCTTTCTGAGATAACTTCAATGATAGATTCAATGACCTTGAAGGAGAAGGTTTCACAGCTCTTCTTCGTCTGTATGCCAAAAAAAAAGGATTTTTCTGTATGTCCTGGGGGCGTTATTCCGTCCAAATCTCTGCTCAGGGAGATGTACAGTAAAAAATTCGATATAACCAAAAATTTCTCTCGCCACAGCATACCTCCCTTTATCGGGATAGACCAGGAGGGCGGGATGGTTGACCGTATCTCATTCATTTACAAGTTTCCTTCCATTGGAAAGGTATGCCAAGACAAAAAAAACAGAAAAGAGATAATAAACGCTCAGATAAGCATAATGTCGTCTCTCGGAATAAATGTCAATTTTTCACCGTGCGTTGATATCTCATCCAAAAAGAATTCATTTATCAAGCGCACAAAGAGGGGTATCTCCGAAGAACCCGATACTATTATCTCATTTGCCAGATTTTATATGAAAGAGCACAAGAAGAAAAGAATCCTTAATGCTTTAAAGCATTTCCCAGGATACGGAGACACATACGACAATTCGGACGACTTCATTACAGATTACAGGGGGAGCGAAAAAGACTTTTTCAACAATCTGAGGGTCTTTTCATCTCTTTTAGATCAAGCATCCTTTGTCATGATGTCTAACCTCAAATATCCTTTTCTGGATACCCTCCCTGCTCTTATGTCAAAGACAATCGTCTCCTTTGTGAAATCCCAGGATTCGACAGTGATAATTCTTACAGATGATATAGCGTGCCGGGGGTTTTCAAATCCCTTTGAAGTTTTAAAGAAATCTTTTAATGCGGGCTGCGACATGTTCATTCTTATGAATGACACTCTCTATGAGCATCTTGCCGATTCAATGGTTTACTGGGTTTCAACGGATCAGATAGGTGCTTCTGAACTTGAAAAAAAATTGGTAAAGATACTCCTTAAAAAGGAGTACCTTTACCATCTGTCAAAAGAAGTTAAGGGTCTATAGTTTTACAAAAGATTTTCTGAAAATCTCTCCATTGCATTTCCCGACTACAAAGTAAACTCCGCTCTTTGTACCTGATCTGATGTCATTATATCCGGAATTAAGATTCATTATATTCCGTCCCATAGCATCAATCAATTTGGCTTCAAAAATGTTTTCAATAAAGAGAAATCCTCCTGAATAGGAGACCAGTGAATTTTCAGCAATGTCTTTTGAAACATCTATTCTGTTTTTATCACTGCTGGAAGTATTGTTTTGCGGCTCATAGATCAAATCATAATTGAAGACATCCCTAAAGGTCACCTCAATGAAGCCGGAAAGGTTTTCAGCTTTCAGATATTCAAAGGCAAATCCTAAAAATACGGATTTATTCGTGACGCCTCTATTAATGACTCCCACGCTTACAGGGGCTTTAACGCTTGATCTCTCATAGAATGCCGTGTCAACGTATGTTCCGCGAAGATACGGCAGAACCAGATCGTTGGCTGTGGTAGTCGCGTATGACATAGACATGCTTTTCGTGAAATCGTTAGAGTAATATGGAGACGTTCTGTCGGCGACGAATTCATTATCATCGGTTTTGCTGCTTATGAAATCTACCGCAAAATAATCTTCAAGGAAAGGAAATTCGGTGCCTCTCTCATTAACACCGGCAATTCCGAGGTCCTGCGCTATGTCATCTCCAGACATTATAATATTTCCGCCGAAAGTAAGATATGTTCCGAGAGCAGTTGTATCTGTCGGAGATATGGTAAATGGGTCTTGTCCGGTAAACCATATGACTGTAGTATACGGGATGTAGTATGCATAATTCGGTCCTGTTCCTTTGCTTGGTATCTCTATTAAATCGAACTGCAATCCTATTTTACTCATTACCTCTACCAAAGTTTTTTCAGCATCACGAACCTCGCCGTCATCTTTCACAATAAGAGTTTTGCCGATTGTAAAGAACCTCATTATATCCCTTAAATATGATGTCCTTTCAAGCTGGTTCTCTATTGAATCCGGAAGAGTCTGTTTCCTGACAGGATAGGAGTAAGCTCCGAATACTGTCGTCTGCATGAATGTTTTAAATGTCTGAGGCGCCTTATCTTTTGTTGCTGGGGGGGTATATGCGGTTGCCGTTGACTTGTAGAGTTTCCCCTGCTTCTCCCCGGGGATCAAAACTGAATAATAGTTCGGCGCTGTTATTCCAGGATCATACGCTTCCATTCCGTCTACTGAGTAGTCGGGTGCCGTGCCGGAAGGATAAATAAATGTATAAGGTCTGCAGAAAGACGAAGTAGAATCCGTTATAATTGTATCATAACCGGTATACGTCGTTCCTCCGTCGTATGAAAGCTTGTTATTGAAATATCTGTTTAAAAATTCAGGATTTTTAGCCGTAAGAAAATGGGCGATGTTGTTTCCCTCCATATAAAGGCAGCCTCCATAACCCTCAAGATATTCGTACAAATTCTGGAATTCTGTGCTTGTCAAAATTTCTTCAGTATAAGCTCTCGGTCCGCATACTACAAAAACAGCGGCATAGTATTTAAGCTCGCCAGCAGTTGGAACCGCAGTTGTTACTTTGATATTTTTATTGGCGTCAGAAAATCCCAGAGAGTTCAAAGATTTTATCAGATTGTATTCATAGCCGATGTAAATCTCCGGATTGTCAGGATTTCTAAATTTCAGACCTGTATCCTTGTCAACCACCAAAACTCCGTAGCCAGAAAAGTGCTGAGCTCCGACAAGCATTGCGCCTATCAGAAGTAAAAAGAGAATCGCTTTTTTCATAATTCCTCCGCTATTTTGTTACCAAGATTTTTTCAGAATATAGTTTGTCTCCAGTCTGAACCAGAAGAAAATAAACCCCTGCTGAGACGTTCGGCGTTTTCCAGCTGATTGTGTGCTTTCCTTCGGAAAGAATTCTTCGTTCGATTATATTAGAGACAGTTCTTCCGGCGTGGTCGATAATAGAAACACTCACATTTGAATTTCTTTTCAAAGAAATTTCAAAAGAATTGAGTTTGTTTTTCTCGGCTATGTTTCCGCTTTTTAATACCATAGCATCCGTCTGCTTGTCGAAAGTGCGATTTAAAGTGTCGTCTTTCTCGCTGAGAGTAATCATTCCCAGAGGGCCTGTAACTGTAAGCCTCATTATATAATCTCCTCCTGAGTTCTGAACCCATTGGCCCGAAACATCATCATACCAATAAGAGTTGCCCACTCCGGCTCCGTCCGAAATAAAGTAAGAGAGCTGATTTGACGGGCTATCCTGAGTCCTTGAATACATTACCAGCCAGAATTTTTGCGAAACCACAATTGTATCCAAAACCGTGTCGTTCATTACCGCCTGCGCGCTTCCGGTGTTGAATGCAAAAGATTTGCTGTAAAGGAGTTTGTTCGGAGCATTTGCAGAATCTGTGTAAATAAAAATGGTGTCAATCTCATTCTTTTTTGAGTATCTGCCCCAATAAACAGTGTTGATCGTGCATGAATCGGAGACATAAAACCTCACTCCTCTATAGAACGAACCAAACCATGCCTGTGTCAGAGAACCGTCATCATGCTGAAGATTATATACAGCGCTATCCGCAGAAGTAAAGATCAGAAGAAGAAAGTACAAAAATAAAACTCGCTTCATGATACCTCCCTTTCTAATATCATTGATATTTTTAGCAAAGAATATGCCTACTATAAAATATAAGTTTATAAATATAATTATTTACGATTTTTCTGAAATGTGATTTGTTTTATTCTAATGCAATATTTGCATCATACCCCGCGGATCTCAATCGTCTCTGCGAACTGAGAGAGAATGTCCCTGAATTTTATTAGCTGGTCCGGCTTGTACGGCTTCAGCATTTGAAATTCCTTATTCAGGGTCTTCTGAGGCCTGAACTGTTGCAGAACAAATTTTCTTGCACCGTTTATAAGGGAACCGATTTCCCTTATGTCTTCTGAAGTGATAATCTCCGGAACGACGGTTGTGCGGAATTCATAAGCCAATGAAGAGTTCGTGATAATGTCGATTGAAGTTTTTATTCTCTCTTCGTCTATCGGAACTCCCGCGGCTATGAAGTATTTTTTAGCGGAGGACTTTACGTCCATGGCAATGTATTCAACGTCCCCGGATTCCATCACTCTTTTTAGAAGCTCCGGATTGTAGCCGTTTGTGTCTATTTTAATCGGTTTATTGCCCGTTTTTTTTATCTCTTTGATGAAATCAATGATCTCATCCGAAATCAGAGGCTCTCCTCCGGTTATGCAAATTCCCTCTATGAAATTGCGCCTCTTCTCGATTTCAGAGAAAATAAATTCATTTTCAATGTCATCTGTTGAGTTGTCGAGAAGCTCTGGATTGTGACAAAAGGGGCATCTGAAATTGCACCCTCCCAAAAAAATCGTTGACGCGACTCTGTCCGGATAATCAAGGAGTGTCACTCCCTGAAATCCCTTTACTCTGATACTATTCAAACTTCCTCAGACTTTGAACTCTTTTCTGTCTTTAAACTCCTCTTTTTTTCCTTCGTTCCAATTGTTAACTGGTCTGAAATACCCGACCACCCTGCTGTAAATCTCTGTGGGAACCTGCTTTACTTTCACCACGTGCATTTTTTGCGCTTCTGTTTGAGTTTGTGTCTTTTCCATTCTATTCTCCTTTTTCAATATAAGTTTCAAGTCCGAACCTTTCCAAATCTTCCTGAGAATGGTCATAGGGGCAAAATTCATGCTCACCGGCAATATATCCGTGAACAGGGCAAATCGAGAATGTCGGCGTTATTGTAAAATACGGAAGGTGGAAGTTCTCTGCAATCTTCTTCACAAGCATCTTGCACGCATCGGTTGAGTAGATTCTCTCTCCTAAAAACCCGTGGAGGACAGTGCCGCCTGTGTACTGACACTGCAATTCGTCCTGAAGAGTCAATGCCTCAAAAACGTCATCCGTGAAACCGACCGGAAGCTGCGTCGAGTTTGTATAGTATGGAACATTCTTTCCGGAATTGACTATTTCAGGGAACATCTCTTGGTCTTTTTTGGCAAGCCTGTATGAGGTTCCCTCTGCGGGAGAGGCCTCCAGGTTGTATAGATTGTTTGTATCGTCGGCATACTCCTCCAGCCTTTCCCTCATGAATTTTAAAGTTTCAAGGGCAAAGTTTTTGCCGGTTTCATGTCCGATATTCTCTTTGACAAGCATAATAGCGGCTTCGTTCATTCCGATAAGGCCTATCGTCGAAAAATGGTGGGCCCAGAACTTTCCGTTTGCTTCGCGAATTGCGCTTAAATAGTGCTTTGCATACGGATAGAGCCCCTCCTCCGTAAACCTCTCAAGGACCTTTCTCTTTGTCTCCAAAGATTCCTTAGCAATGTCCATCTGCTTTGCCAGACGAGAAAAGAATTCATTTTTTTCCCTGCTCTGGTATGCGATCCTCGGAAGATTTATCGTGACCACTCCTATAGACCCTGTCATTGGATTTGCGCCAAACAGGCCTCCGCTTCTCAGTTCAGGTTTGTGCTCCTCTTTCTGTTCAGAATCCCCACCTCTTCCGAGAAGGTTGAGCTGCATTTTGTTTGAATGGTTTTTAAGCTCCCTGTTGTCAAGGCGCAGACGGCAGCACATGCTTCTTGCGTCAGAGGGATCCATGTCTGAATTGATGAAATTGCTGAAGTACGGGATTCCGTATTTGGCTGTCATCTCCCAGATTTTATCGTGTTTGACATTATTCCAGTCAAAGTCCTTTGTAATATTGTATGTGGGTATCGGGAACGTGAATATTCTTCCTTTGGAATCGCCCTCCATCATAACCTCTGCAAAGGCGATATTGAACATGTCCATCTCTCCCTGAAACTCCTTGTACGTCTCATTTTTTCTCTCTCCGCCTATCAGAACCTGCGTGTCCCTGAATGACTTGGGACATACCAAATCCATTGTTACGTTTGTGAATGGCGTCTGGAACCCGACTCTTGTGGGAACGTTGACATTGAATATGAATTCCTGCATTGCCTGCTTCACCTCGTCCTGAGTGAGGCCGTCAAAACGGATAAAAGGAGCCAGGTACGTGTCAAAATTTGAAAATGCCTGAGCCCCTGCAGATTCACCCTGAAGAGTGTAAAAGAAATTTACTATCTGACCGAGAGCAGTCCTGAAATGCTTCGGAGGTTTGCTTTCGATTTTGCCAGTCACTCCTCCCAGCCCCTTTGTCAGAAGAAGCTCCAAGTCCCAGCCGCAGCAGTAAACTGAGAGCATTCCAAGGTCATGTATGTGAATGTCTGCATTTTTATGGGCGTTGGCTACCTCTTTGGAATAAATTTTGTCAAGCCAGTACTGCGAGGATATAGTCGATGAGATGTGATTGTTAAGGCCCTGAAGGGAGTATGACATGTTTGAATTTTCATTCACTCTCCAGTCGCTCTTCTCAATATAATCATCCATCAATGAGATTCCGTCCTTTAAGAGCTCTTTCGTCTTTCTCAGCTGAGAGTGCTTTTCTCTGTACAAAATGTACGCCTTTGCCGTCTTGGCATACCCCCCCTCAATCAGCATCTTTTCAACAAGGTCCTGAACATTCTCGACAGTCGGAACCCTTCCGTCCTTATAGATGACTTCAAGAACGGCGACAACCTGGTTGGTTATTCTTTTGGCCAGGTCCGAGTCATCTCCTCCGACTGCTTTTGCCGCTTTGTAAATTGCTGATGAGATTTTGTCTTCTTCGAATTGTTCTACCCTTCCGTCGCGCTTTCTGATTTGAAAAATCTTTGACACTCACTCCTCCGACTTTTAAAAATTTACTCTTCGCTTGAAATTATATTATTCATTAAAGAGTTTATGTCAAGACCAAACACTATATTTTGTGTTTTTGCACAATGCAAATGCACAATATGTTGAAAAATATATAAACTTAAAAGATTTTTTCACTTTACGTATATTTCGCTTGCCTTATAGCCCGGCTCCGGCAAAACCTCTGTCACCTCTGTAATTGACGATAAATCCGACAGATATACTTTTCCCACATTTGTTGCGAATATCACATTGCTGTTGAAGACCTCAACATCCGATACTGACTGAAGAAAAAGAGTATCCACAACAGTGAGGTCTATCTGATTAAGAACATAGCAATTTTCATAGGCATCTATAACAAGAAGGTACTCACCTGCGCATTTTATTTTCCACAGATAGGATCCAAACTCTCTCCTTTCAACAACCGAATCTCCAGTCAATTTTACCACTGACCCGAATTGTTTATCATAATCTCCCAGGCACGAAACAAAAATGTCCCCACAGTCGTCGGACATGTCAAGAAAAGAGGGGTTGGGTCCTACCTCAATCTCTCTCTTCGACCAGTCAGAGATGCTCACCTTGTATATTACAGCGCATGAATCAATGTCATTGCTTCCTATATAGAGCGCATCGCCGTTCAGCAGAAGCTCCTGCGGTCCAAGAACTCCCGTGATTGTTTGAACTTCTTTAAGTGAATCTTTTGTCATTACCTTGACTGAGTTGTCAAGCCAGAGGGACATAAACAGATGATTTTCATTTATTTCCAGATACCCGGGTGAGGTCATCTCGCCTGTCTTTTCTTCAGCCAGCAATTCTCCTTCCAAAGAGAATTTTTGCACTGAGGATTCTCCGCCATACCCGGAGTTTGAAACAAATACAAATTCATCATCAGCAACTATGTCTGAAGGGCCGTCTCCCGCCAAAAGAAGCGGTTCTGCTGAAAACGTCAGTGTTGAATCAGCCACATAAAGCGCCTCTGCAGACCAGTCGAGAATGTACACTGCAGTGTCGACAGGGCTCTCGGAAAGAGTGCATGAGATTACTAAGAGAATGAGGGTCAAAATTCCAAATGCTTTTTTCATATTACCGCCTTTAAGTTGAGTTTAATGTTTCTTCCTTCCAGATAGTAGCCGTTTGCCGACTCATAAGCAGAATCAAATGGATTAAGAATTGAAAGTGAAATTTTACAACCTCGAATTTCAAGACCTGCCTCAGCCTCTCTCATAAAAAAACTTCCTTGAAGTTTCTTGGTGTTGGCGGCAGATATAAATGAACTGCTTCTCCAGTCTCCGCTTAGAGAAGCAAAGAATCTTCCAAGCATGACTTTTGCGGATAGGTTATCAGTAAATGCGGGTGTATACGGAACAAGTTTTAAACCATCCATCAGGTTATAGCTCACCGATGCAGTGTTTTCGATTATGACAATCCTGTTTTCATATATGGAATAAAAAGTGATATATGGATTAATGACTGAAGAGATGTTTTGGGGAGTGTATATTCCGTTCTCGCTCACCCATTTGATAAGTGAAGAGTACCAGTTCAAACCCGCATCTGAGCGGGATTTGAAATTAGTCAGATTTTTCTCAAGAGAGAAAAATATTCCCGTCAGTTTTTCGCTCTCAAGATCTTCATTTCCCCTTGCGAATGCGTCACCCTGCCAGTAGAGCTCGTTGAAGGTCGGACGCCTTACTGATGTTTTGACTCCTGACATTATCTGCTGGCCAAAAAGAGATTGCATTGAGGCCAATGATGCGGAGTAAACCAACTGGAAGTTTTCGGAAAAAGAGATTCCGGTTAGAAAGTCTGCTGTGAAGCCGCCGTTTTCAATCGACAAAGATATTGAGGGAAATTTTTCAGAACTCTTTCTTATCTTTGTACCGTCTGCAGAGTTGAACTGATGCGAGATTACGGTTCTCCACTTTTCTTTAAAAATGGTCAGGGAAGAAAGCAGTGATTCAAAGCGTGAAGTGTCATCTGATGCAGGAGAGATTTCATCATTGAAGTAAATGTAGGAGCTCTTCATGGCAGAAGTTGTCAACTCCAGATTTTTTCTCAGCAGAACCGAACTTGTTAAGACAAAAAGAGAGTTTTTTATACTGCTCCTCTGATACCTGAAGCCGGAAACTCCCGGGTCTCCCTGCTCTGAAAACCCCCTAAGAAGAGTAATGTTGAACATATCCGTTCTTCCCTTGAGATTGAATCCGAAGGAGCTCTTGTAAGAGTTGTCAAGGATTTTTCCCTGTGGAAGGACCATGTTTTCAAAGGAGGTCAGGAAGAATCCGCCGGATAGATCTTTTAAATTTACGTCTATTGCAATATCGCTTGAATTGAAAGAAGTTGAAGCGATTGCCTTCAGGCGGGACAATTTATTTGTAGTAATGTCTACAACTCCGCCGAAAAGGTTTTCTCCCTTCATTGAGGAGTCTAAGGTTTTGCTAAGCGCGATGCTTTGAACCATAGCCGGAGAAATCAAGTCAAGATCAATGATTCTCGACATTTGGTTTATAAGAGGAACCTTATCCAGTGAAAAGAGTATATGCTCCTGTGACATTCCGGAGAGAGAGAAGACTGTTGAGCGGTTGTAATGCCTTACGGTGATGAGTGGAGAGATTGACTCGAAAGCAGAGATGAGTCCGTCATCCGATTCTCTTTCCCTTACAGTTCCGACGAGCCTGTCAGAGAAGATCACTGCTTCTTCAATGGACAAAGGATTCACTTGCAGAAAAACATCCATTGAATTGCCTTCCGTTGTCAGTGTAGTATCCCTGAATCCTATGCAGCTTATAGTTATGGCAATTCCCAAATCAGTTTCAAAGGGGGTCATGACCTGTTTAACCGATGTTTTTTGTGAAACTATGACGAAATCAATTTTTTCGTTGTTTGATTCATTATAAACATATACAGTTGTCGGATATAATCTTAAAAATATTAATATGGCAGAAATTACCAAAACAAAGCTTTTCTTCAAAATCCATCCTTTTTTAGTTTAGGACGGACCCCGTCACAGCGGGTTCCGTTACAGGCAGGTCTCCTGGCTCGCAGCATTTCTCTTGCCGCCTTCCCCTTTCGGGTGGCTTTCGGCATTCGCGTCTGCTTACAGTTGCTTGACAGCAGCGGTTTTTCACCGCTTTCCCTATTATCTCTCCTTTGAGCACCTGTTTATTTATTATACCCCCCCTTTTTAAAAAGTCAAGATAGCGGCGGGGGGGTACATTCGTTTCATTTATTTTTTTTATTGATTTATCGTTTATTTTGAATAAAATTATAACAATGAGAAAGGTGCGAATAAGTTATAAAAATGCATTTCACCATGTAATGAACAAAGGTATAAAAAGTGAAACTGTTTTTCGAGACAGTGCGTTAAAAGATTATTTTCTTGTTCAATTAAGGAAATTAAGTAGAAAATATGGTGTTGAGGTTTTTGCGTATGTAATAATGAACAATCATTACCACATACTCCTTCGCAACACGAACAATAACCTTTCAAAATTCATGATGGAACTTAACGGAAGTTTTGGATTGTTTTACAGAGCTAATTATGGTGGGAAAGGATATGTATTTCAAGGAAGATTTAAATCAACAATCATTGAAAATGAAGAATATCTTATTGATTGCCTTATCTACCTTTACATGAATCCAGTTAGAGCTGGTTATTGTATAAATCCTTTTGATTACCCATATTCAAGCTTGCCCGAACTTTTATTATCTAACATTAAATATAAAATATGCAATAATTTTTTTGTTATGAATGTCTTTGGAAGTATTGATAACCTAAAATCTATTTTACTGACAAAAGGTCAAACACAAAAAATATTCGTAAACAATGACATAAATGAGTATCTGGGCGACAAAGAAACTATCGCTAAATCAATTTTATTATTTAACAGACGCAAACAGAACCTCGAAATGATTGCCAAAAGAAGAAAAACGGATAAAACCGGAATGAAGATCTCCGATGCTGTCAAATACGTTGAAAATAAACTGAAAATCAAAATACATAAACTCTCTTACGCATCAGATAAAAATATACTGATTCAAATTGCCATAATTCTGAGGGATGAATGCTTATTAAGTTATAGAGATATTCAACTAATACCTCCCTTTAATTTAGTTAATAACAACACTCTGAAAACTGCTATTTTCAGAAACTCAAAGAAGTAATATGAAACAAATGTACCCCCCCGCCGCTCTCTTGACTTTTATCGCATATATGTTATAAATATAATATGATATTTATTGGAGTAAACGGAGCCACTGGCAAAATGGGCTCCCTTGTCTGCAAAAGAATACTTTTTGAGAGTGATATGTCTCTCACTGAAGCATTTGAAAATCCGAAAAATGAGTATTTAAATAAAGATTTGGGACTTTCCCTGGGCATTGAAGAGTGGAAATTGAATATTTCAGTTCTTGAGAAGACAAATAAATACAAATTCAATGTTCTGATAGATTTCTCATCACCGGAAGGCTTGTCATCTGCTATTGATTACTGCTCTTCAAACAGAATTCCTCTTGTTTCTGGAACCACCGGACTTTCTGAGTCGAAGATGCAGCTTCTTGAAGAAACATCAAAATCAATTCCGGTGCTCTATTCGACGAATATGTCGACTGGGATAAATTCCATCCTGCTGGCACTTGATTCATTGAAAGACATTTTAAAAGATGAAGAGCGGGATATTGAGATAATTAAGACCCATCATAATCA
>JAQVDU010000119.1 GCA_028698175.1 bacterium
TCATCGCAACTGGCAGTAAAGACGCGGGGCTTAAAGGATTTGATTTTGACTCTGAAAGTATCTTGTCGTCAAAGGATATACTCTCCTTAAAAGAGCTTCCCAAAAATATTGTCGTGATATGAGCGGGCGTCATTGGCTCCGAATTTTCCTCTGTCTTCGCACATCTTGGCTCAAAGGTCATCCTCCTTGAATACTTTCCAAAACCCTTCTTCTTTACAAAGAGCGGAATTGTGATGAATGAAGGCGAGAAGATTTTAAGAAAAGCCGGGATTGATTTGAGATGCTCTGTGACTGCCTCTTCGATTGACAAAGAGAAAAAAGAAATTCTTCTTTCAACAGGAGAGAAAATATCCTATGACAAGGTTTTAGTCGCCACAGGAAGACTTCCCATAGTCAATGAGGATTCGAAAAATCTCGGAATAGAATTGAATGAGAAGAACTTCATAAAGACAAATGAAAAAAAGCAAACCAATATTGAAAATATTTACGCTGTGGGCGACTGTACAGAGGGTCCCATGCTTGCGCACAAGGCGTACTATGACGCATATATAGCGGCTTCGGCAATTCTTGAAGAGAGCGAAGAACAGATGAAGTGGCAGAACATACCCTATTCGATTTTCACGATTCCTTCAATATCCCATTGCGGAATGAGCGAAGAGACGTGCGTTGAAGAGAAGATAAATTTCAGAAAAATTGAATCATCGTACGCAGAGAACGGAAGGGCGGCAACCTATGAATCAAGGCAGGGATCCTTCACGATGCTCATAGGAGAGAATGACAGGATACTCGGAGCGACCATTGTCGGAAAAGAGAGCGACACTCTCATCCATGAAATACTTCCTCTGATGCATAACAATATTCCTTTTACAGCTCTTAAAAGGACAGTTCATATACATCCGACTTTAAGCGAAATCATCTCAGAATGTGTAATGTGATGCAGTAGGGGCAGACGCAGCATGTCCGCCCTGCATAACCGATCGGAATAAATACAAAACAAAACAAATACAAATCAATTGGCTGCAGGGAGCTTAGCGTTCATTCGGAAACCGTAAAAGGTACTAGGTACTGGGTACTGGGTACTAGGTACTAGGTACTGGGTGCTAGGTACTGGGTACTGGGTACTGGGTGAGTTCAAATACAAAAACAAAGGCCGAATAGAAGCATGGAGATTGCTTCTTCAAATACTCATCGCAATGACAGAAAAAGTAGGCTGGTGGCTGATTAGCTGGTAAACTGGCGGCAGGGAGGTTAGCGTTCATTCGGACATCATCACCGGCAGCATATCATGATGGGTTAGAGTTGGAATGGTGAAAACAGCAGTCATATAGTGGGGACAGTACTTTGTGCTGTCCCCAATATTATATGCACTTCCTGCTTTCTTGCATCTATAAGCATTGACTTGCTTGTCCTTCGCAAAAACATTGATTAGAGGTGCGGAGCTGACAGACGTTTTTGCTCGGAAATGTAAAGAGAAGATATTAATCAAATGCATATCGTTTTATGAACTCATAACTCCAAACTTGCAACTTTTAACTTTTAACTTTTAACTTGTAACTTTTAACTTGTAACTTTTAACTTGTAACTTGTAACTTGCAGCTGCACCTTCCGCCCCTACTTGCATTATTTGATTTTTTGATTATCATATATTATCTATATCAAAAGGAGGCATAATGGTAATAAAAAAGGTTAATCAGGTTTTAAAGACAAAAATAGATGACGAAAAAACAAAGAGCGTGACCCGTCAGATACTAATAGGAGAGGATGACGGCTCAGATAACATAATAATGCGCCTCTTCACCCTCGGACCCAAAGGATATTCCCCCCTCCACACGCATGATTTCGAACATCTCGTCAAAGTAGAGAAGGGAAGAGGGATAGCAGTCTTAGAAAAAGGCGAACAGGAAATCACAGAGGGAGATCTGGTGTACGTTAAACCCAACGAATTGCATCAGTTCAGGAACGACTCTGACGAAGAGTTTCAGTTTATCTGCGTGATTCCAAACAAGAAGTGAATATGAAAAAATATTTTTTACTGTCATTTTCTGCGCTTCTTTTCATTTTTGCAGAATCTTCATTCGCCTTTCGGGCGGATGTTTCAAACCAGTTTATCTCCCCTGAAAAAGCTGAATCAGCGGCTTTGATGAAGCTCAGTTCGGTTTACGACGGATACAAGCTGCTTGATGAACACCTCTTTCTTTACGGACTCGACGATTCCATTTATGCTTACATGTTCATAGGGGATTTTACCGGAAAGACAAAGAGCGTCAGATTGCTTATGGAAAACATAGATGACAAAAGGAAATCACAGGATGAGCAATCTCTCTCAATGGTTGACGATGTTTGCTACATAATAATATCTGCAAGATACGAGAACAATGTGATACTTGAGTACGGAAGGGGAATCCCTTACGCCCTCTCCAATTTTTCCGTCCTGAAGAAAAAGTTCGGCCTTGCAAAGAACGGGAAGCTTCATTACTCAGGACACGGCAGGTTCTTCTATGAAGACAAAGGCATGCTCTTTGACCTTGCCGAGTATAAAACTTACAATAAAATTCCATTCAAATCATCAAAATCAATGAGCGCAAAATGGAAAATGTTTTTGGAAGGCAGGTATTCTGTATCAAGTTCGAAATCAACAACATACATTCCCGGCGTTCCTTTTGTTTTATGGTCATACGGCTGTTCTCCAACAACTTCTTCAATGATATTCTCATACTATGACTCAAGGGGATACGGAGATTTTGTGGATTATTATTTCACGAGGTTCGACAATGTAATGGGCATATACAGGTACAATGTCCCATCAGCGCAGAGGGAGCTCTCGGTTCTGATGAATACGGATTCCATAAACGAGGGCGGCACTTCTGTGTACAGCATAAAGGGTCCCAACCAGACCTTTGCAAATACGAGCCATCCATACTCATTCACTTGCGGCCAGCACGTTTACGGACAGACGGCGGAAAATTTCTTTTATCCTTACATCAAACAGGAGGCAGATTCGGCAAGACCTGCCCACTGGGCTGTTCTCAACTACTACTATGACGGAGATTATATAGGACACTCTGTCGTTTCAATAGGATATGACGACTCCGGAAGCGACACTCTCATACAGATACATAATACCTGGGACTATACCGAGCCCTTCTGGAACCTCTACACGAATACGGGAGGAGAGCTCTCTTACTCATGCTTCTACGAAATACAGCCGGCCGGAGGAAATTCTTTCAGAGAGGGAAATATAAGCATAAGCGGAAAGAAGTACTTTAAAAACCTGAAAGGAGTCGTATCATTCGCGAACCTCTCCGATTCCCTGAACTCAATAAAACTCTATTACTCGACCGACAATTTCGCTTCTAAGAACCTTATCGGGGAGTCCTATGACACTCTCTTCGTTTTAGCTCCTTTATTCTCAGGAGAAGCGAATTTTTCTGCGGAATTTTTAAAGACGGGAGGAGGTTTGCTGGCAACGGACGGCACATATTCGCCTGTCAATGTTGTTTCTATAGATGACACTCACAATCTTCAGATTTTATCATACACCTTTGACAATTCATCCGCCTACGCCTCTCTTGTCTTCAATGACACTCTCATTCTTCTCAGTTCAAGCGGAATAAGCGAATACTCTCTCTCTGATGCATCGATGCCTTTGCTTTTATCAAAGAGAAGCGACTCAAACTCATACAGAAAAGCTGTTTTCATCAATGATACCGTGATGGTCGCGGGAACGGAGAACAATCTTTTTACAATAAAGAGAAAGAACGGGTACACGGATATCGACACATTCTCATTCTCCGGATCCTACATTGACATGGACTACAAGGACAATGTGGTTTTTCTCGTCACACCGAGCGCATTCTACGCATTAAACGTCAATGGTGACTACACTCTGAGCCCTGCTGACACCTTTTCTGAAGGTTCAAGGAAACAGTACACTTCGGTTGCATTAAATGACTCTTTCATATATCTTACAGACCTTCTCAACGGAATACACATCATGAAGACATCATTTCCTTCAGCCGGGTTCTACGATAACACTCTGTTTTCAACAACTTACAGCGAATCATACGCGGACATAATGAGGGATACGCTTTACCTCGCATGCATAGGAAGCGGTATCTCTCTCTATTCTCTTGAAGAAGACGGATTCCCGACCTTCGCCGCTAATTATGCCATAGGAACGGTAAACAGAGTGCAGACTCTTTCAACTTCTGTAGCATGCTTCAACAATTCCTTGGGAGTCAGCCTCAGAAGGTACTCTACTTTATCAGAGCTCTCCCGCCTCTACATGAATTCCAAAATTTCCGACGTCTTTGAAAATGAGGTGGAAGAGAAGCTCTTCTTCTCGGACAACTCCAACGGACTATTCATCGGGTCGTTCGACCCGTATGCAGGAGTCAAAGAGAATCCCGAATCAAAGAAAACAATCTTCTTCGTAAGAGAGTTTTCAGATGAAGGGATAACAATAGAGTATTCTTCAAAATCATCTGATTTTGCAAAAGTCGAGATATTCGACCTCTCCGGCAGATTGGTGGAATCATCCGAAATCCTCTTCAGAATGAATTCTTCAAAGACAGTAATCGGAAAGAATCTGAAGAGCGGGGTTTATTTCGTGAAAATAAGCAAAGCAGGGGCATCTTACAGTGGGAAAACCACATTAATCAAATAAAAGGTTGACAAAACCAAAAGGTTAATTATATTTTATACTTAAAAAAGGAAGAGTATGTCAAAAAAAAGAAGAATAACAGGAAGAGGTATAAAGCTATTGGGTAAGCAGGAAAAAAAAATAGAGCTTCTCACTTCTGAGACTGCTTCTTTAAAACAGCTTGATGAAGAGGCTCAGAAGCTCAGAAAGCTTCTTGAAGAGAAAGAAACG
>JAQVDU010000028.1 GCA_028698175.1 bacterium
AAAATATCCAACAAAAAGTGCATATTTTTGTAAAATAAATACAACACCTATTGAATTATTTTTTTTTTTTTCTATAATTTACTTAACCAAATAAAGGAGGTTGAAATGACCTACGAAAAACCAGAAGTGATCGCAAAGAATGCACCACAAGGATCCATGACAGCAGGATGTCCGACAGAAACGAGCCGAAAAATTTGTACAAGCTGCGAAGTAGTAAAGTAATTTTTCAAGTTTAGTTCGATTGAAGTCCCATCATACTATGATGGGACAAAAAAAGATGTATATCATGGAACGCAGAAGAATGATTGTTGACAATAAAGAGAAAGGAATTATTCGATTCAAACTCTATAAAGAAGTTATGAGTAGACTTGATTTTGCTATAAAGGAAGGATTTTATCTTGAAGCGATAACCTTGCTTGAAAGCATTATTACTGATAAATTAGAATCAAGATATTGTTATTTGAAGAAAACTTCCAAAGGTTTTCATGATTTAGGAAATTTAAAGAAGAATTACTTAAAATAGAAACAGTTGATGAATTAAAAGACATATATTCTACAGAAATAAGTTTGTACACGAGATGGCAAAAATAGAAGAAAGTTCAAATAAAACGACTTTAGATGTTGAAATTAATAGGTCTAAAGAAATTGCCTTAAAAGGTAAAAGAATATTTAAACAAGTTAATAAATTACTTAAAAGAGATCACGATGTCACAAAATAATTATTTTATTAAACTAAGCTCAAATTCATTCGTAAGAGACATTGGCAAACATAAATATATATACAATCAACTGACAAAGCACGACAGAATGTATAATGAATCCGGAGGTGTATTTTTATCTTTTATAACAAGAGAATCGAAAGAAAAAGGGGTAATAATTTCTGAAATATCAGAAGTTTTTAAAAATGTTTCAAGAGAAACTGTTGAAACGGATTTTGATGAGTTTGTAAAAGACCTTGAGGAAGATAAATTTATTATTACAGGAGAAAACCTTAAAGAACTAAATGACAAAGAAGTAGTTTTTTCTTATGATATGAAAAATCCAAAAACAATCACCAGAAGTTACAAAGATTTAATGAAAGATAATGATGATAGTATCAAATCAACACAAGAAATTCTTTATAAGTATCTTGAGAACGACACTAGGTTGTTTTCAATTCAATTAGAACTTACTTCAAAATGCAACGAGCGTTGCGTTCATTGCTACATACCACATGCTTTGAAACTTGACACGCTACCACTTGATACCATATTAAAAGTTTTAGATGAAGCAAAAGAAATGGGTTTATTGCATGTGATTCTCTCTGGTGGAGAGCCTTTGTTGCATCCGAATATAAAAGAGATAATAGAACACTGCAGAAAAAATGATTTCGTAATAAATATTTTGACAAATGCCACGTTGATAACTGATGATTTAATAAAAATTTTTAAAAAAAATAATCTTGATTTTGTTCAAGTTTCTGTGTATAGCATGGGTGAAGAAGAGCACGATAGCATAACCCAGGTAAAAGGAAGTTTTAAAAAAACAGTCGAAAATATAGGAAAAATGATTGAAAATGATATTCCAATACAAATAAGCTGTCCAATTTTAAAACAGAATTATAAAAGCTACAAAAATGTTCTCAAGTGGGCGGAAAACCTAAAGGTAAATGCTAATACAGATTTTATAATTGCGGCTCAAACAGACTTATCGAAGGATAATCTAAGGAACAGGATTTCCTCAGAAGAAGTTGAAATAGTGATACAAGATATCATAGAGAACGATGAATTTTACAAAGAAAAAATATCCTTGGATCTCAAACCTGAAAAAAAAAGGATTGGATGACCCTGTCTGCGGCGCAGGATATTCTAAAATTTCACTTGCGGCTAACGGAATGTATTATCCATGTTCAGCCTGGCAGAGTTATCCTGTTGGAAACTCATATAAGGAAACGTTACAGGATGTATGGAAGAATTCTGATAAGTTGATTTACTTAAGAAGCATAAGAAGAAAACATTTGACTAAATGCAATGATTGTGAAGCAAAAAACTACTGCTCCTTTTGTTTTGTTAGGAACTTTAATGAAAATAATGGAGATATGCTTACCCCAGCCAAACACTTCTGCGATGTTGCATTCATAAATAAGAAAGTAGTTGAAAAATATAGAAAAAACAATAACAATCAGTAATAGCACCATGAATTGTAATATGAGCAGAAGAGATTGCATTACAAAAACGTTGCTAAAAGCCATAGAAAATTTGAAGAAAAAGAATAAATTATTCTATTCGGAAGCGCACTTTCAGCATTCACTTGCATGGGAGATTCACTCGTTAGTTGATAACAAAACAGAAATTATTTTAGAGAGACCTTTCGAAAATAAAGAATCTAAAAATAATCATATAGATATATGCTTAGAAGAAGACAAAAAGCTTATAGCAGCAATAGAATTAAAGTATAAGACGAAAAGCATTGATAATTATAAAAAATCGAATTTAAATACCAATTTAAAAAATCAAGATGCTCAAGATCAGGCACGATATGACTATTTTAAGGATATTGAAAGACTTGAATGTTTAAAAAAGGATAACAAATCCTTCGTTGGATTTGCGTTATTTTTGACGAACGATCATACTTATTGGACTTGTCCAAAAGCGAATAATTCTACCTGCTACGAGCAATTTTCTTTGAAAGATGAAAGACTATTAGAAAAAGAAAAATATATGTGGAGCAAAAAAACTGGTAAAGGTACTAAGAAAGGAAGATGCAACAGTATCAAATTAAATGGAAAATACAACTTAAATTGGAAAAATTATTTAGAATATGAAGAACCAAAAAATAAACTTGGTGAATTTAAATATTTGCTCATTAAAATTTAAAGGAGGAGAAATGTCAATTACTTTTTATGACAGTCACAATTCAAGAATAGGGTATATTGATGGAGACAGAATTTACGATGACCATAATTCAAGAGTGGCATATATTGACGATAATAAATTCTACAATGATCATAATTCAAGAATAGGCTATATTGATGGTGACAACTACTACGATGATCATAATTCAAGGATAGGTTACATAGATGGAAACAAAATATATGACAGTCACAATTCAAGAATTGCTTACATTGAAGATAATAGAATTTATGATGACCATAACTCAAGAATAGGATATGTAGAGGGTTTTATACCAAATAAAATCCTTGTTGGAATAATTCTATTTAAAGTTTTATGGTTTAGATAGTCATAATTGATAAAGCGGAGGCGAAAATGACAATTTTAGTAAAATGCGATAAATGCAAGGAAATTATCAAGTTCAATTATCTTAAAAACGGAGATAATTATAAATGTAAAAAATGCGGTTTTGAGGGAATCGTAACTGATAAGAATATTCAAAAAGAACTGGAAAGTAAAAACGATAAAGGTGAACCAATATATTCTTCAGACAAAAGCTTAAAAGATGACAAATACAAAGCAATAATGGAAATTAAGAAGTGTTCTAAATGTGGTTATGAAAACAGTGGAAATGCGAAGTTTTGTTCTGAATGCGGAGAATCACTTGGAATTACACACGGTGAATCCGATAATCCAAAGGTTGTTAACACAGTGGATGGTAAGAGTATTGAAGAAGAGACGTTTCCTTCGTTTATCTTAAAGAAAACTTTTGACAAATATACTTCACATGAATTGTTTGATATGATCAAGGATATAGGTGCATCCTATACTGATTTTATGAATAAATATGGAGCATCAGAAAAGCATAAAGCATCAGCTGAAGATTTAAAATCAGTATGGTTTGATTCTTTTGTGTTAGGAAGAGGTATTTGGGTAAGAATAGAGGGAACTAGTATTGAAAATTGGGTAGCTTTTTGGCAAAGCGTATTAAGACAAAAAGGAGCAAAAGTTTTTAAAGATGCTTGGAATAAGTGGATTAAAAATTTATATAATTATTGTGAAGAGAATATGATTTGGGTAAACACAATGACTTATGAAGAACGCCAAAAACAGATTCAAAAGGAGATTGAAGAAAAGAGTCATGTTACCGGTGGTCAACTCTACGTGGGTCAAGATATAGAAGAAGATAAAAAATAATCATAATTTTACTTGATAATTTTCACAGATGTTTCATATTCATAGAAAAACAAACTGAATATTTTAAAACAAATAAAAAGCCCACGATATAGTTTTATTATTCTTGCGTTTATTTTAATATGATGCCAAATGTCATCTGTGTAGTTGTAACAAAAAGATAAAATCATCATTGCCTTGACAGAGAGGGGGAATAGAGTAAAATCTATCAAAGCAATAATTCAGGAGGAAAATGTCAAAAAGTCAAGCACCGTCCCCAAGAAAAAAGCTGATTAAAGCGTCGGCAGGGTCGGGAAAGACATACAGAATAGCCAAAGAGTATATAAAATATATTTTGAATGACCCGAAAGAGGTAAAATCAATCCTTGCAATTACATTCACAAACAAAGCGGCCGCTGAGATGAAGGAGAGGATACTAAACTTCCTCAAGGGGCTCTCCGGAAATGAGGAGATGCTGAGCAAGGAGAGCAGAAAGGACATACCGTCCCTGAGAGAATCAATGAAGGAAGAGCTAAAAATAAAGGATGAAGAACTTAAAAAAAAGGCGACTGAGGCGCTTGACTACATACTCTATTCAAAGAAGGGGGGCGGATACTCTGACTTTTCAGTAATGACGATTGACTCATTCACAAACTCCATGACAAAGGCATTCTCATACGAACTTAACATCCCGCCCGAATATGGCGTGGGGCTCAATGTGAAAAACATAATTGCCGAGGCAGTGAATAATATAATCTCCAGCGCTGACAGCATATCCAAGGACGGAGAGGTGTTGCTTGAGTACCTTATGTACAGGACTGATGAGGGAAAGTCAATTGCCATAGAAAGCGAGATACAGAAAGTCGCTGAATCTATACGAAGAATTGAAAAGAACTTTCCCGACAGCAAAGTGAACATACCTAAAGAGTTCAAAGACGATCTCAAGGCATCCTTAAAAAAACTTGTTGAGAAGAGGGAAAAAAATAGGTCTGCAATAATGGGTTTCTGCAAAGAGATAATTGATTTTGATTATCAGATAACCAAATCAAGAGATATTGATTTTGAGAACTACAAATACAAGAAGAGCGGATTTTTATCTCCTGTATTGAAATTTATCAATGATGACTCAGACGATAACATGCTTAATTTTGATACGAGCATAAGATTCAATGAAGGCATTAATGACATCAACAATATACGCTCAAAGGATTCGGACATAATGAAGGGACTGCATTCAGGGGAGATTCTTGAAGAGATGAGAAAGAAAGCAAATGAACTCAAAGAGTATCTGCAATACAATCTGAAAAGTCATCTTTCGGGTGGAACAGTAATGAAATTTATCTGCACGAATCTCATATATGATTCCGTGAGAGAGTACCTTGACGAATACCAGAAGGAGAATGAGATAATCTTCATTGACGAACTCAACGAAAGGATAAAGTCGCTCTTTGGGAGCAAGGATGATGTGCCATTCATTTATTTCAAGATAGGGGAAAATTTCCGGAAATACATGATTGACGAGTTTCAAGACACTTCGGAAATACAGTCGAACAATTTGAAGCCGCTTATAGATAACGCGGTTGCATCTGACGGGGGAAGTTTTACCGGAGTGGGCGACCTTAAGCAGGCGATATACAGGTTCCGCGGAGGAAGCACTGAGGTGATGGAAAAGGCTGGAAAGGAGGCAGATGAAGAGAATCTTAATTCAAACTACAGGAGCGACAGAAACATAATAGCATTGAACAATTACATCTTTGAGGGAATTCTTGACGCAAGTCCTGCAGTGACTGAGGAACTGAAGAATATTTACAGGGAAAATGTCACGCAGAAGCACAGGGAGAGCGCGATAAGCGGATTCACAAATGAAGATAACGGCGGATACATAGAGGTTTACCTTGTCGGAGAAAAGGAGACGCTGAAGGATTATTCGAAGAGAACGGATTTTGTCTTCAATAAAATCGAGGATTTGCTTGAAAGGGGGTATTCACAGTCGGATATAGGCGTACTTACACGGACGACGAAAGAATCGAACATAGTTGCCAGTCAGATAACCGGTAAAAGCGCTCACGGGCAGGAGATAAATGTCATATCAGCAGATTCTCTCTTCATAAATAAAAATCCGTACGTGGATTTCATCGTAACACTGATAAGAAGCTGCAGTGAACCGCAGAAATCTGAACCGATAGCGCGGGCTCTCTATCTCTGGAAGGAGATTGCAAAGAACGAAGAGACGTTTATCAAAGCGGAAAAAATGCTTACTGACTCGGCAAAATCCGCCAAATACGGACTTGGCTCTGTCATTGATGAGAATCTGAGAAATAATGTTTTCAGGGAAATGTTCACAGAGGAATCGCACGAAAAGTTTGTTAAAATGATTGAATCAAGGCTTAACAAATACGGCATATATGAGGCGATGTCCCTCATTATTGAGATAATAATAAATCCGCTTTGCAAAGATTACAAAGAATCAATGGCGCATATTTCGCGGCTTAAGGAGAGCGCCTATAAACTGATGAAAGAGGCAAATGCAAAGGATTTTCTGGAATACTTTGACGAGTACGGGGATGACCTTTGTATTGCATCTCCCGCGAATGAGAATGCGGTGACAATATCAACAATACACAAGTCGAAGGGTCTGCAGTACAACGCAGTAATAGTGCCTTTTGTCAACTGGAATGACGCAAAGGAAATGCACAAGAGCTATTTGATTTATGACAATCCTGAAATTGCAGTAGCGTATGGAGAGATAAAGGAGAGTGTCCCTTACGCAAATACGGATAAGATGCTTGACATGGCAAAGGAGGAGAGGGCGAAATCGGTATTTGACACTGCGAATATACTCTACGTTGCATTGACGAGGGCAAAACATGAGCTTTACGTTGCGACTGTAGAGCATAAAGAAAAGAAACCGACCGAAGAGGCAAAAGAGACGTATACTTCAGCAGACAAACTGCTGGCAAGGAAGATAAGAATGCTTGGACCATGCGACGCATTGATGAAATCCGCAATTGATGAAACGAATGTGGTCAAAATAGGCAAGAAAACGACAAAAAAAGAGGAAAAGGGAAAAACGAAAAAAGAGGTTGAGAACAGATTTGATATTCATACGCATGAGGAGAATCTCTTCATCGACAGAAAGATGCATTGCGTGATTGATGAGGAGAAAGAGTGCGTGTCAAAGAGAGAAAGGGGAATAATTTTGCATGAAATGCTCGCAGGAGTGAAGAGGCCGGATGACATAGAAAGAGCCGTCGAGAGAGCCTTAAAAAGAGGGCTTGTATCTTCAGACGAAAGAAATGAATATAAAAAGAGAATCACTGAGATTGTTTTAAGCGAAGAATTCAATGAGTTCTTCGGGGAATTTGACAAGGTTTATACTGAGAGGGAGCTTGTCTATAAGAATGAGGTCTTAAGGGCCGACAGGGTGATGATAAAAGGAAAGAGCGCTATTATAGTTGATTATAAAACAGGCGAAGAGAAAAAGAAAAACATTGAGCAGGTTGAAAATTACGTGAATGCATACAGAGAGCTTGGGTATGACGCAGAAGGATGGCTTGCATACGTAAACGAGTCAAGAAAGGTAAAGACAAATGGCTAAATTTATCGACATCGTCTTTGAGAAAAGCAATGAGCATGATCCTGGGAGCACAGCGATTGTCTTTCCTTCCCAGAGGGCAATATCCTACTTCAAGAAGAGGTGCGCAAAAGAGAATAAGGCAATGCTCCTTCCCGAGCTTCTTACAATGGAGCGTCTTGCAGAGCGCATCAGCTGTCTTGAAGAGGAGGACGATCTCTTCATGGCTTCAATCGTTCACAACAGATTCGGAAAAGAACTAAACAGAGAATTCGCATCTTTTCTGTTAATTTTTCCACAGATAATAAGCGATTTCAATGACATTGACATGTATCTTAAAGATGCGGCACTGCTAAGGAACATAAGAGAGATATCTAAAATAGGAAAAATGGATGCAGAGAGCATAGAGGAGAGATATTTTGACTTGATGGAAAAGATGGTGGAAATTTACAATTTTCTGAACGAAGAGCTTGAGAAGAGGCAGAGCGGATACAGGGGAAGAGTTTACAGGAGGGCTTCAGAGAAGGCAAAGGAGTATGATGAATTCGAAAATGTAATATTCGCCGGGTTCAATATCTTTACCCCTTCAGAAGCAAGGATAATTGATTTTTTAGCAGAGAGAAAGAAGGCGAAGCTTCTCTTCAACATACCCAAGATTCTCTTTGAAAGCGGCCATGAGTCGTCGGAGCACATAAGGGAATACGTGAACAGGTGGAAAAACGAGAGTGAAAGGTTTGACTGCTCTGAGAACGAGAGGATTGCGATATACGGATACTCTCTCTCGTCGGAGCAGCCGAATGCGCTTTCAAAGGAGATAGAGGGAAGTTCAGCCGCAATTGTGCTGTGCGATGAGTCATTGATGCTTCCTGCAGTCAACTGCATCCCCGAAAAAGTAAAAGAGATTAACGTGACAATGGGATATCCTCTCTCAATGATGCCTCACTTCTTCCTGTTAAGGCGGATATTTGAAACGCATAAAACCGCAGATGGGAAATTTTTCGGAAAGAGGGAGATTGTCAACCTTATTGAAAGCATGAGAGAGAATTCAATCGGAGGAAAGGGAAGCTTTGAAATTCTTAAAAATCTGAATGAGATAAATGACCCGTTCGTTGATATTGAGAAGATGATTTCCAAGGTTGATGAAGAGGAGAAAACACTCATTGAACTTGCGCTGAACTGGTACGATGAACGCAACGAGCTTATTATGCCTGAGAAGGTGCTGAAAAAAATAAGAACCTTCTTTGAGATCGCAGGAAAGAGTGAAGACAGAGGAAGGACGGAAGAAGGGCAGAGAGGAAATTACATAAAGTCCAGCGCGGCAACAATAATAACGGAGATAAACAAAGTCATAACTCTTATGTCCGAGGGGCTGATAAAGACGGGAAATAACCGTTTGGAAGTTGAGACGATTCTCTTTTCGCTTCTCTCCGGAAAAAGAGTGCCGTTTTCCGGAGACCCTATGGTGGATTTTCAGGTGATGGGAATGCTTGAAACGAGATGCCTCCAGTTTGACAAGACCGTGATAATGTCAGTCAATGAGGGAGTCATGCCAAAGGGAAAGAATTATGCTTCATTCATTCCCTATGACGTGAGAAGAGAGACCGGACTTCCCGGGTATGAGCAGAATGACAAGCTCTTCTCATACTATTTTTATACACTGCTTCTTAACAGCAAAGAGTCCATAGTCACATACTCTCATTCACAGAGCGATTCTACTGATGAGAAGAGCAGGTTCGTAGAGCAGATGCTCTGGGAGAGAAGAAAGGGCGGCGTCTTTGAAGACAAAAAGATTGAAATACACTCTCCCGAATACAGGGTCTCCTCCCCCTCTTCAATGGAAAAAATAGAGAAGAGCGATAATGTCATGAATCTTTTAAATAAAGTTACATTCTCTGCATCTTCAATATCGAAATTCATAAACTGCCCAGTTGATTTTTACTTTCAGAATCTGCTAAAAATACCGGACGTTAACGACGAGGATGATTTGGGGGCTGATGTTATCGGAACAGCGGCTCACAGGGCTTTGAATGAGTTTTACTTTCTAAAAATGAATGAGAAAATCATCAGCAGGGAAATGAGCATTAATTCGGATAGAATAAAGCAGAGCATTAGCAATTCTTTTAAAGAAAAAGGGTTTTCTAACATCAGCAAAGGGAAGCCCTACCTGATGGCAGAGGCGACTGCAAGAATGACAGAGAGGTTTCTCTCCAGCGACATCAAGAGGATGGAAGAGTGCGGAAGGCTGATAGTCGGCCTTGAAAAGACGCTTTTTGCGGATTTTCCGTTTGAAGGGAGAAAGATAGCGCTCAAAGGTACAATTGACAGAATCGAGCATGACAGTGAAAGCAAAGAGATAAGGATAATGGATTATAAGTCAGGAAGCGCAAAGGATGATGATGTAAGAATAAAAGACAGGCAGAATCTGATAATTGTGCAAGAGTGGCTTGAGGCTGAAAATGACTCTTGGTCAAAGGTTTTTCAGCTGTTGTTCTACGGATACCTCATCAGACACGGAGCAGACAAAGACGGAAAGAAAGTTGGAGAGGCTGACGGCAAAAGAATCAGACTTGGGATATATCCTCTCAGAAATCCGAAGAGGGATCTGATGCTTTTCACGACGCCTGACCGCGGGGAGCGGGAGGTTTTTGATTATGACACGGCGGCAGATGAAAGGTTCGGCGCTATTCTCTGTGAAATAATCGGGCTTATGTTTGACAATTCAAAGCCATTCAAAAAGAAAAACTCGGAAAAGCTATACTGCAAGTGGTAGGATGGATAAGAAAATCAAAAGAGTTCACATTGCCCCGTGCGGGATGAACTGCGCAATATGCCTCGGATTTCAGAGAAGCAAAAACACCTGCACTGGATGCAATGAGAGGAACAAGTCCAAGGCGATTGAAGAGATAAGATGCACAATAGTGAAATGCAAAGAAAAGAATAATATCACGGATTACTGTTATAAATGCGATAAATTTCCGTGCAGAAGGATGAAGGAGCTTGACAAGAGGTACAGAACAAGGTATGGAATGTCAATGATTGAGAATCAGATTTACATAAAAGAAAACGGGATAAATGAATTTGTCAGAAAAGAGAATGTAAGATGGAAATGCGTGAAGTGCGGCGAGCTGATTTGCGTTCACAGAGGAGTTTGCCTCCACTGCAATCCTGAATGTGAGAAGAGGCATAAAAAATGAAGAGACACTTCAAAGCCGATATGATGCTCCTTTTGGCAACCATATTCTGGGGGCTCACATTTGTGACAGTAAAGGATGCCATGAACTATTCAGAGACATTTTCGTTCATAGCGGCACGGTTTTTCATAGGGGCCATCCTAGTGCTTCCATTTGCATTCAAAAAACTGAAAGCAATTTCAAAAAGAACTCTGAATGACGCGCTTGTTTTGGGAGTTCTGGTCTTCTCCGGATTTGCTCTTCAGACGGCCGGTCTTAGGGAGACCTCATCAACGCGCTCAGCATTCATTACGGGTCTCTCCGTAGTCCTTGTGCCTCTTATCTCTTTTTTAATCAACAAAACAAAAGTAGACATATATAAACTGATTGCCATTTTGCTTTCAGCATTGGGTCTCTTTCTCATGTTTCCACCGGACTCTGCTCCGATAAACAGGGGGGACGTTCTAACCCTGGCATGCGCAGTCGTATTTGCTTTTGTTATCGTTCTTATACAGAAATTCACCAGGAGGAATGACCCACTTCTCCTTGTCTTTCTTCAGATATGTTTTGTTTCGGCAATATCCTTTGCCATGGCTTTGATTTTCAGAGAGACAAGAATGGAGTTTAAAACGAATTTCATCCTCGACCTTCTATTCACATCAGTCTTTGCGACTGCAGGTTCACTTGTTTTGCAGTACAGATACCAAAAACAGACAAGCGAGACAAGGGCGGCGATAATTTATACTCTGGAGCCGCTCTTTGCTGCGCTCTTTGCATTCCTTTTAATAGGCGAGAGGATGGCTGGAATGGCGATTGTGGGAGGAGCGGCTATATTCATCGGAATGCTTCTTTCGGAATTCGGAGAATAGAAGAGAAAAGAGGAGGCTTTAACTCGCGGCGTGGAATGTAGCGTCGGCTCACACAGCGTAAAAGGTATTAGGTACTGGGTACTAGGTACGAGGTACTAGGTAAAGGGTGAAAGAGTAAGCTGGTGGGCTGGAAAAAGAGTGTAAAGGTGAAAGGTAAAAGAGCATAAAAAGTCAAATGCAGGGAGAATCAAAAGCAACAAATTGCTTGTTTTGTCTTCACTCTTGTAACTACTCTTTGACCTTTTTACTTTTTACTTTTTAACCTTTAACCCTTTTCACATTTTTACTTTTGCATCATAGAGATTGCTTCTTCGTAGACTCATCGCAATGACGGAAAAGAGTAAGCTGGTTACCGGTGAGCCGGTAGAAGATGCAGAGTAAGAGCCAGAGGGAGACCGCTTGTAGTGTCCCTGTTTTATATATGTTATCTCTTTTTTGCCAAAATGCCGAATGTGTGAATCAGGAGGGAGACAAAGAGGCCGACTATCATGGGCTCGATATTCGACAGAAGATTTTCATAGGGAATGGTTTTCTTGATGAATATCCAGACTATGCTTGCCGATGTGCCGAGAACCATTTCGAGAATTATAAGGCTCTCATTCACTCTGAACTTATCAAAGTAAGCTCCTATTACTGCAAAGATGAGGCCGGGTATAGCAACTGACCCGATGATATACCAGAGGTTTATCACCGAAGGGAAGAGGTATGCAAGGAGGACTGCAAGTAATGAGGAGATAATCATGCCTATTTTCGTGAATCTCTTTTCACTGTAATTTTTGAGATTGAGCTTTTTTGCAAAATCAAGGGAGAATGTCGTGCCGCTTATGAATATGAATGAATTCAGAGTAGAAAGAATTGTGGCGAATATGCCGGCATAGAAGAGGCCAAGAAGCCCATGCGGAAGTATGCTCTCCGCGAGAGTGAAGTATGCCCACTGAGGCACTTCGAGAGAGGGAAACTTAGCCCTTGCGTAGAGAGCTGTAGAAGTTGTCAGAAAATCAAAGAATGCCCAAAGAAGTATGGAGATGATGACTCCGTTAAAGGCAGTCTTCTCGTTCTTTGCAGAGTAGCACCTCTGGTGAAATCCCGGATCAACAAACGTCCAGAGAGCTATGAGAAACCAAACGAAGATGTAAAGAGGATTCATTCCTCCCGTCAGAGTGAGATGCGACGGAGGAAGCCCGGACTCAAGATAACCGAACGCGCCGAGCTTGAAAAAGGCAAAGATCAATAGAATGGCGAAGCCCAAAAACATGAAGAAAAACTGAAGAACGTCTGTAAAGAGGTCTGCCTTGAACCCGCCTTTGAGTATGAAAGGAAGAATGAATATAAGGGAGATGAGCATCGAAAGAAAGAGGTTAAGCGAGAAGAGCTTTGCAATGATGACTCCCGACATGAGAATGTAGGGGGCGGGAGAGGCAAGGATGAAGACAATCAAAGCGGAGATAAGCGAAGCTTTTTTTCCGTAAATCTCCTCAATCCTCTCTGGAATTGTGAAGAGCGACGCTTTTCTCACTTTTCTCGCGAAAAAGAGAGCGAAGAGAAGTGCGAAGATATAGTAGGGAAAACCCTGTGTGAACCAGTTGACTATTCCGTACTGGTAAGTGAATTCTCCGACTCCTAAGATTCCTCCGTACCATGTTGAGACATTCGTGGCAATGAACAGCATGAGACCGGTCTTTCTGCTGTTGAGAAGAAAGTCATTCTTCTCATTCTTCCCTCTTGAAGCCAGAAAACCGGTTAGGCAGAGAAGAACGAAGAATGCTAAAATGATTATTGCGTCAAGATATGACATAGGATGATTATACCAAATAGCCAACCGTAATCAATAAGGCAGAAGAAATTAACTTGATCTTGCTTTTTGTGACGACTGGAAGCCAAGCTTTGGCTCACACGGCGTAAAAGGTATTAGGTATTAGGTACTAGGTACTAGGTACTAGGTACTAGGTACTAGGTATTAGGTGTGAGGTACTAGTAAAAAAATATTTTGGTGCAGACTCAAAAACATTGGAGGGTGGTGCGGAGCTGCACTGGAATTTTTGAGTCTGCCTGTAAAGACAAAACATTAATCAACATTTTTTATATCTTGACATATGCACTTTATTTAAAAGAAAAAAAGTATATAATGTATTACTATGAAAATATATTACAGGATTTTTGTTGCTCTGACTATTCTTTTTGCATTGGCATATTTTGTGATGAATCCTGAAAAAATCCAGGGTTACCTTCCCACTGCGATTCTATTTTTAACAGCCTCTGTGTCGGCGCTTTTTATCAAAGAAGTAAAGTTCTCCCATCTCTTTGTGACGCTTCCTGCAGCGATCATCTTCACAGCTTATTTTCAGAGGACGCATGAATTCCCGGAACTTCTGATTATAGCTTTGAGCAGGCTTTTGCTGACAACATTGACCATTCTTCCTCTTAAGAGAATTAAAATTCACCCCATCCTTTCTCTTGTATATTTCAATGCGCTTATCTTTTTTGTTTTTGCGGAGCTTATTCTTTCAGTCGTTTATTTCGTCCGTCCGTCAGACATTCTGAAAAGAAAAAACGAAATATTCCGTCTAACCCCCGATTCAGAGTTCAACAATTCAATTGTGAATGAAAAGGGGTACATGGGAAGAACTGCAGAGACAGAGAAGAAAGAGAAGAGAATAATCTTCACAGGAGATTCCTTCGGAGTGGGGGTTGTGGATTACTCGAAAAATTTCATACAGATGATTGATGATTCAACCGATTACGAGTGCGTCAACCTCTCACAGCCGGGGTATTCCCCCGTTGATTATCTTAGTGAGCTGAAGCTCAATCTGCCTGCTGCGGAGGCAGACATTGCAGTCGTTCTGATATTTGCGGGCAATGACATTCTCAACATATCTTATCCGGAGAACAACTGGTCAATAGACAACTGGAAAGTTGTCAATTTTGCGAGGAATGCATTCCTGCTTCTTTCAAATAAGAGAAATGTCGGATCCGGCGACTCTGAAATAAAACTTCAAAGAAGCGAATACTTGAATTTGGAGAATAACAGGGCAAAGGTTCTTGAAGCGGGAGCATTAACTCAGCAATGGGCTCTGTTTGAAAAAGTCATAAAAGAGATTAAGATGATTCTTGACAGGAACCAAGTAAAAGGAATTTTCATTATAATTCCGGATGAATACTCTGTAAACTGCCAGCTTCAGAATGACCTCTCCGCAGGAAAGGGTAGAGACTGGCTATATGCCAACAGAAAAATCGGAGCTATTTTGAAAGAAAACAATATTGATTTTTTTGATCCAACCGAAAAGCTATCGAAGGCATATTCTGACGGCAAAAATCCTTACAAGGAGAATGACTCTCACTTAAATGAGCTCGGCAACCTCATCATATTCAATGAATTGAAAAATCATCTTGACTTTATGGCAAGATGATTTAAAATCAAAAAAAGGGAATGGAAAATAATGGCAGATTTAAAGAGATTTACAAATTCAATAGAGAATGAGGAACTCTTTCTCAATACAATCAAATACCTTTCTGACGTTATCGACGCCAAGGACGAGTACACGATAGGCCACTCGGAGAGGGTGCAGAGATATGCTCTGCTCATCGGCAAGGAAATGAAGCTTTCAAAAAAGCAGATGGACGTTCTATACCTTTCATCCATTCTTCATGACATAGGAAAGGTGAAGGTGCCGATAGCCATTCTCAAATCGAAGAAGAAACTCAACAAGTATGAGTTTATGGAGATAAAGAGGCACTCGGTCTACGGAGCATACCTTCTCGGCTCATTCAGGTACGTCTCCGGCCTGCAGGATGCCATAAAGCACCACCACGAGAGGTATGACGGAAAGGGTTATCCTGAAGGGCTGTTGGGGGAGAACATCCCGCTTCTTTCGAGAATAATCGCCGTATGCGACTCTTTTGACGCAATGACTTCAAACAGGAGCTATCATAAAGAGGTGCACAGCGAATACCTCGCCATAAGGGAGATTGAAAGAAATGCAGGCACGCAGTTTGACGCAAAGGTGGCAAGGACATTCATTTCTCTCTACAAAAAAGGGTATGTCCACCTTGAAAAGGCGCTTCAGCTTTTAAAACAGCAGAGCGTCAACTCGTATGAGAACGGACTCTTCTTCCTTAAAATGGCAAAGAAAAAAATGAAGAATCATAAGGATTTGAAATTCATAGATTACAATATCGGAAGGATATATCTTCAGCAGGGGAATCCAAAGCTCGCAATAAAGTATTTGAACGGATACCTGCCTTATGCAGGCAGAAATGCATCAATGTCGGAGATCAACAATGAAATCTCTTCGGCATACTACTATCTGAATGAGTATCAGAAATCCCTTGAATACTCCGCAAAGGTTTTAAAGGACAAAAGAGCCACGCTCTTTGAAAAATCAAGGGCTACAAGGCACACTGCGATGATTTATTTTAAAATGGGAAGAAACCCTGCGGAGGTTTTTTCCCACCTGAACAAATCACTTGATTATTTCAACAGGATAGAATCCATGATAGAGAAGGATAAAACGCGCATGGCAACCTCTTCATTCTCGATCATAAGGTACAACCAACTTATAAATTACACAAAGGAGGTGAAGGCAGACCTGTCGAAATACTATGACGCCGCCGCTTTCATATATCTCAACATGGGAAACCTTGAGAGGGCGATTGAGAATTACCTTGACTCGATTGACATAAAACATTTTTACGGCGACATATACGGCTCAATAAGAAGCCAGGCGGGCATAGCACTTGTGTATATTGAGCAGGGCAAATTCATTGATGCAGAGTATAACCTTTTTGAGGCTCTTTCTTACGCTCAGAAGCTGAACAATAAAATGGGGCTGTGGATGGTAAACAACAATCTCGGACGGCTTTACATGACTTGGAAAAAACAGGATTTGTCGGAAAAATACTACTATGAAGCTTTCAAAGCCGGAATAAGCATTAGCAACAAGGCATTGCTCACTGAATCGGCCTTTTTTCTCACAAGATTCGTTGCCTCTCCGGCCAAGAAGAGAAGCATAGTGAGGAAATATTCAGAAGCCATGGGTAGAGACAGCAGAGATTCGATAATGAAGTTTATGATAAAAGCAAAAGGAAAAAAGGGCGAGGCGATGACTGAGGATGTCTTTGAAAAATCCCTGCGCTCTTTGAAGGAGAAGCACCGCACACTCGACCATGCCAAGCTTTTCTACAATTACATGAAGTACCTTAAGGAAAACAATCCAAAAAAATACTCATTGCTGATAGCTGACATCCCGTTCATCATAAAACCGATTTCCGACAGCATAGTCAGGAGGAGGTTGGAAAAAATTTATGATATCAATACTAAAATCGGCGGCTATAAACGGCCTTGACGGCTATGTCGTTGACATAGAGACGGACATTCAGAACGGTCTCCCCGCATTCAACATTGTCGGTCTGCCGGAAAGGTCGGTAAAAGAATCCAAGGAGAGAATACGCTCCGCAATCAAAAATATAGGATATCCCTTCCCGGACAGAAGAATAACAGTCAACCTCGCGCCTGCAGACATAAAGAAGGAGGGCTCGTACTTTGATCTCCCGATAGCAGTCGGAATACTTGTCTCTGCAGGTTTTGTCAAACCCATAAGAAGCGACATTCTTCTTATCGGTGAACTGGCGTTAAACGGCTCTCTCAGGTCGATAAAGGGCGTTTTGTCCATTGTCTCTTCAATGGCTCCCCACTGCTCCGAAATAATAGTTCCCCATGAAAACAGAAATGAAGCTTCCGTGATAAAGACGATGAAGGTCTTTCCGGTTGACGACCTAAGAGAGGCAATAGAAGTGCTCTCTTCGGACGAGAGAAAACCTTACGTTCATGAGAATAGAGGCGAAGCGACTGATGAGCATGATTTCGGCTTTGAAGACGTGAAGGGGCTTGAGCTGGCAAAGAGGGCTATGGAGATATCCGCGGCAGGGAACCACAACCTTTTAATGGTGGGGCCTCCTGGGACGGGAAAGACAATGCTTGCAAAAAGGTATGTCACGATACTGCCGCAGATGTCGGAGGATGAAGCAATAGAGACGACCAAAATTCACTCCATACGGGGTCTTTTAAAAGACGGAGAGGGTCTCATACGAAAGAGGCCATTCAGAAGTCCCCACCACACAATATCCGACGTGGCTCTTGTGGGAGGCGGGCAGGATGCCCATCCGGGAGAGGTCTCCCTCGCCCATAACGGAGTTCTTTTCCTTGATGAATTTCCCGAGTTTTCCAAAAACATAATAGAATCGCTCCGTCAGCCTCTTGAAGACGGGTACGTGACAGTATCAAGGGCGCAGAACACCTTTGCCTATCCCTCAAGATTCCTTCTGATAGCGGCTATGAATCCTTGCAGATGCGGCTACTACTCTGACCCGACTCACATCTGCAAATGCACTCCAAATGACATACAGAGGTATCTGTCAAAAGTATCCGGGCCGATACTCGACAGGATAGACCTTCACATAGAGGTGCCCAGGATTGATTTTTTAAAGGCATCTGAGACATCCTCAAACGAAAAATCATCGCAGGTTAGAGAGAGGGTGAGCGAAGTGATAAAGCTTCAGGAGGAGAGGTTTAAGGGAATAAGAAGCTTCAGAAGGAATGCCCACATAACTTCAAGGTACATGAAGAGGTTCTGCGAACTTGACGATAAATGCAAATCGCTGCTTCAGAGCGCTATGGACCATTATGCATTCTCCCCAAGGTCAGTCAACAAAATAATCAAGGTGGCGCGCACAATATCAGATATGGCGAAAAGCGAAAAAATAAAGGAAGAACACATAGCAGAGGCGGTTCAGTACAGAATCCTCGACAATAAATATTTCTATAATATTTAAAAAGGAATGTTTATGGATAAAAAACATGAAAAAATAAAAAAAGTGGGAGAAGTCGAAATAATAATCGAATCAGTAACCACGGAGCTTCCCTCATTTTTTGGAAAGAGAAAGAATGAAGACGACGACAGGCGCAAGCATGACCGCAGAAAACACGAGAGGAGACACGGAAAAGACAGACGGAAAAGTCAAAAAAAGGATTTTAGCGGAGAGGAGAGAAGAAGCGGAGAAGAGAGAAGAAAGAATGCAGACAGAAGAGTTGAACATGAGAGGAGAAAGAGCGGTACGGACAGGCGGAAGAAGTGGGTCGTCTATTGACTGATATGAGTCGGGTGGTATAATCGGTTATAGGAAATCGTGAAATCATAAAATAACGGGGAGACAAAATGACTCTAAAACTTGAAATTTTCAAATGCAATGTTTGCGGAAACACGGTGGAGGTAACTTCCCCCGGAAGCGGCGAGCTTGTATGCTGCGGCCAGAAAATGTTTAAGATGGATCCAAAGCAGGAAGAGGCAGGAAGCGAAAATCATCTTCCCGTGATAAAAGAGCTTGATGATTCCATATTCATCCAGATAGGAGAAATCGAACACCCTATGACCGGAGAGCATCGGATCGAATGGGCAGAAGCCGTCACTTCCGATTATGTCATCAGAAAGTACTTCAAACCCGGAGAGAAACCCTCTTTCACAGTTGACAAAAAATGCAGAGTTAAGATTGTAAGATCTTACTGCAACGTCCACGGACTGTGGAGAAAATCAAATACCGACGAATTCAACAGAGAGGACATAATTCTCTTTGCCATAAAGAGCGAAAGAAGCGCAATGAGCGTATACAGCGGACTTGCAAAGAGAGTAAAGAACATATTTTTGAAAGAGCGCCTCCTATTCCTTGCGGGAGAGGAGGAGAAGCATGAGGCATATTTTGAAGAACTTTATAAAAAGAGCTATCTGAACAAAAATATAGTCATCCCTCCTGATGATGTTATGCCGACTCCCAAAATACCGATTGAAGATGAAAATCAGAGAATAAGCGAAATTCTGCGGTTCGCAATGAATGCGGAACTGGAGGCAAATGAATTTTATCTTGAAGCGGCGAAAAAGTTCGCTGATGCGCCAAAGACCTCAAAGATGATGAAATTTTTCGCATCAATGGAGATGATACACTATTCCATACTTGAAATGGAGAAAAAGAACGCCGAAATGTTCGAATCGTACGAGAATGAAGTTCCAATGATTCACGTCGGTCCTTAGTTTTGGCCTTAGAGAATTTTGACATGAAATTAAAAAAGGGAGTGTCAAAATTTCTCGCGGGAGAGAGCAGGCTCTTCGGATGCCTGCTCTTTCTCGATATAAGCGGATTTACCGCTCTTACGGAAAAATACATGAGCGAAGGACATCAGGGGGCGGAGAAGGTTTCAGATGTCCTTAATTCCGTTTTTAACCCGATAATAAAGAAGATCTATGACAGCGGAGGCGTTGTGGCTGTTTTTGCCGGCGATGCAATTTCGGCCGTCTTTAAAACCAAAAAGATTGAAGAAGCATTGCTCTGCGCAAAAGAAATCATAAATTCAACTGACGGGAAAATAATTCCCGAGGTGAGAATCAAGACTGCCGTCATCTCCGGAGAAATTCAAGTGCTATCATATGAAAGCAGAAAGCGAAAGATACTCTTTTTTGACGGCAAGCCCTTCAGGATGCTTAAAAAAGTTCAAACCAAACTTAAACCCGGAGAGGTAATAGCCGCAGACGCTGAAACAAATCGAATCTTAAAGAGAAGCGTGATTTTAAATGCAAAAAGACGTAAGCTTCAAAGGAGAGTAGCAAAGAATAGTTTTGTTGAGTTTTCTAAACCGATCAAGGCAAAGGCAGAGTACAGAAGCGTGACTTCCCTCTTCATTGATTTCTCAGCCGCCGGACAAAAGAGCGCAGAATTTATTTCAGACGCAATAAGACTCTGTGAGAAATATAATGCGAACTTCAACATGGCGGACTCCGGAGACAAGGGAAGGATAATTTTCATTTTATTCGGTGCTCCGGTGTCACACGAAGATGACGTAAAAAGAAGCGTTGAGCTCTTATCTGAGCTTGAAAAGATGCATCCGAAAAGATTCAAAGCCGGAGTAACGCGCGGGATGGCTTTTACCGGGGTCATTGGAAGCAGAAAGAGAAGCACTTACACTGCCATTGGAGACAATGTAAATTCAGCCGCGAGGATAATGTCAAAAGCTTTAAAAGGAAAGGTGCTGGTGAGCGAGGAGGTCTTCAGATCTCTCTCTGAATTCTATCTGTTTGAATATGCAGGGACTATGGAGCTTAAGGGAAAGACAAAAAAAGTGCACACGTACACACTGGGAGAATCTGTCAAAAAGAGCGATAAAATTTATGAGACAAGATTCGTGGGGAGGTCGGAGTACCTGAAAATCGGTGAAGAGCATATGAATCATATTTTGAACAAAAAGAACGGTGGAATTCTTCTTGTATCAGGAGAAGCAGGTTCTGGAAAATCACGCCTTATAAGCGAGATCTGCGGAAGATTTTCCGAAAAAATCTCAAAGTACGAGCTTACTGCTGATGAAGTAAACAAAAAATCCCTTTTTCCTTTCATCGGGTTTGTTCGCAGATTCTTTAATGCGGACGAACTTGATAAAGACAGAGAGCTCTCAAAAAATTTTGATAAAAAACTTGATG